>NZ_CDXDFU010000097.1:0-23741 GCF_978017985.1 Schwartzia sp. (in: firmicutes)
CCCCATGGCAGCGCATCCATGTGCCGTCCTCCTTCATTCCGCAGGCAGAAAAAACGGTCATTACCCCCAGTGACAGCAAAAGACTGAACACCGCCGGAAGCAGCGCAAAAGCCTTCTCTTTTGTCAATTTCATCAGACTCCTCCTATGGTCATCAGCATTCTGACTAATTTTACGAATTCTCAGTCAGTATATCACGGCTAAAAGGAAATGACAATCATTCTCATATGTATACTTTTACGACCATCTTGAAAAATAACATTTAAGAAAACACTGCTTAAATATAGACATCCGGATTGATACAGATTGTACGTCCCGCCCAAGGCGGCAAACCGCAGGCATAATGGTGCTGTATCGGAGATTTTCCAACACAGGGAAGACACACAAGATGTAACTTGTTTCACGTGAAACACCGTGTATACAAGGCCTCCGTTTAATCCCGATTCCTTGACAAAAGAACCCGTCAATGATACTCTGATTTTATGAGGTCTGTACGACTGACGGAAGTGGAATTGACCACAGGGAGTACAGACAGGAAAAGCCGACCGTCTGGGCACATGATATGACCCGGAATCCCGGGAGGCTTTTTTTGTTTTAATATAGGAGGATAACACAATGGATGAAATGGCTTTGAAATACGGTTGCAATCCGAATCAGAAACCGGCGCGCGTTTACATGAAAAAGGGAGAAATCCCCTTCAAGGTTCTGAATGGCAACCCGGGATACATCAATCTGCTTGACGCAATGAACAGCTGGCAGCTTGTCCGCGAGCTGAAAAAAGCAACGGGACTCCCGGCTGCTGCTTCCTTCAAACACGTCAGCCCTGCAGGCGCTGCAGTCGCGGTTCCTCTCTCTGACGTATTGAAGCAGGTTTATTTCGTGGAGGGCATCGAGCTTTCTCCAATCGCCACCGCATATATCCGCGCACGCGGTGCTGACCGCATGTCCTCATACGGCGACTTCGTTGCGCTCTCCGACGAGTGCGACGCGCAGACGGCTTCCTTCCTGCAGCGTGAGGTTTCCGACGGCATCATTGCTCCGTCCTACTCCGAGGCAGCGCTTGAAATCCTCAAGACAAAACGCAAGGGCTCATACCTCGTCATTCAGATGGACCCGGACTACGAGCCTGAGCCGCTGGAGCACAAACAGGTCTTCGGCGTATGGTTCGAGCAGAAACGCAACAATATAGAAATCACCGAGGAATGTCTGTTAAACCGCCCGACGCAGAACAGGGAAATCCCCGAAAACGCAAAACGGGATCTCCTCATCGCCCTCATCACGCTGAAATACACCCAGTCCAACTCCGTGTGCTACACCATGGACGGACAGGCTATCGGTATCGGCGCAGGACAGCAGTCCCGCGTACACTGCACACGTCTCGCAGGCAGCAAGGCTGACAACTGGTTCCTCCGTCAGAGCCCGCAGGTGCTGAACCTGCCCTTCAAATCCGACGTGCGCCGTCCTGACCGCGACAACGCCATCGACGTCTACATCGGCGAAGAATACGAAGACCTTCTCCGTGACGGCGAATGGCAGCGCGTATTCACGGAAAAACCGCCTGTGTTCACAAAGGAAGAAAAGAAGGCTTGGCTTTCCAAGGCTACGGGTATTTCACTGGGCTCCGATGCTTTCTTCCCATTCGGCGACAATATCGAACGCGCCCACAAAAGCGGCGTAAGCTACATTGCACAGACCGGCGGCTCTATCCGCGACGACAATGTTATCGAGACCTGCGACAAGTACAATATCGCAATGGCATTCACCGGAATCCGTCTTTTCCATCATTGATTTGCGGTATACAAAAACGGCCTTACTTTTTTAAGTAAGACCGTTTTTTTGATGGGTTTCTACCTTATTTTTTCTAATTATCTGATTAGTGCTTCAATAAATAACACTTTCAGCGCATTTTCACTTTATAACCCGATTTCTGTGTATATCTTGACCTAAATATGGACTTATCAACAAAACAGTCCACAAAATATGCTTTTTGTGACTAATTTTGTGGATAACTTCCGATAGTTATGCACAAATCTTGTTGACATTTTAACATTATGCTAATTTATCAACTGGTACTTTTGCTTTAATTTTTTAAAATTAGTATAAAAAAAGTGGGAGTTTTTTACTCCCACTTAAAAATTTTCACATGTAAGAAATTAAAGCGCAATACGGAATACATCCTCCACAAAATCACCCAGGTCACCCTCATTGGACGCGCCTGCCTGTGCAACAACACCGTGATAGATATGGTCCTCTATGCTTTCCGGCACAAGATTTTCCCATTTCCTCGGGTCATATTTGCCCGTTTCAACGTCATTGTTCGGGCGGCCGCTTATCTCAAGCTCGCAGAGGAACTGAATCTGCTTCCTGTCCTTGCGGATATAGTAATGCTCCAGATAATACGTGTCCTCTATGCCCCTGTAGTTGGCGTCGCGTCTTTCAGAGCCTACACCCAGCGGTACCAGCTTGATCCACACATCAAGCATACGTTTTTTCTGGAACGGAATATCCACCCACTGCATGTTTTTCTTGTCCAGATAATAGATGTAGGAAGCGTCCTTATATATCTGGACAAACTGCGCCTCTTCTTCCTCACTGGCTTTTATCTCATCAGCGGACATTTCGTTTTCGTTATCTGCATACGCGGTCTGAGGCGGAATCGCCAAAAAGCTTCCCGCACAGACAAGAGCCGCAAGAATACTGCTGACCCAACGTTTTTTCATTGCCTGCACCTTCTTTGCTAAATCTTATACTAGTAGTATTCGACTTAATCCCGTAAAATCCTTTTTTTCAATTTCAGCCCTGCTTCATATCAGACAATCGGATTTTTCTCAGGTGTCCCTGCCTTGCGCGGATAGACGGACGGGGTTTTCTTCGTCTTTTTTATGTAGATAATTCCACGCTTGTCATCAAGCCCCGGAAGCTTTACCTCGCGCAGCACAGGCTCGCTGCCGCCGAGAACCTTCACTGCCTTTGCGGCTTCCTCCGTTTCCTCCACGTATTTCGCGCCCTTCATGGCCGCGAAAAAGCCGCCCACCTTGACGAAAGGCAGGTCATATTCCGCGAGAATCGGAAGTCTTGCCACCGCACGGGAAACAGCCGCGTCAAATTTTTCACGGTACTGCTTCTGGCGCGCCGCTTCCTCCGCCCTTGCGTGAACGCAGGAAACCTCCTTCAGCCCCAGCTCGTTTACTACAGTTTCAAGGAACTTCACCCGCTTGTTGAGGCTGTCTATGAGCGTAACCTTCAGCCCGGGACGGAAGATTTTCAGGGGAATGCCCGGAAAGCCCGCGCCTGTTCCCACATCAACCACGGACATGCCGTCCTTGAACCATGCATCATCATACACCGTCAGAGAGTCAATCATGTGCTTTACCGCCACATCATTCGGCTCTGTCAGCGCCGTGAGATTCATCTTCTGATTCCATTCCAGAAGAAGCTCCCGGTATTTATCGAACTGTGCCAGCTGCTCATCTGTCAGGGTGATTCCGTATTCCTTTGCGGCTTTATCAAGGATTTCAATGAATGTCATTTTCCTTCCTCCCGAAGACGGCTCTGCTGCTCCAGATACACAAGCAGCACGGAAATATCCGCAGGGGAAACTCCCGAAATACGGCTCGCCTGCCCCACGGAGCGCGGGCGTATCATGGAGAGCTTTTCCCTTGCCTCATCACGAAGGCTCGTAATGGAAAGATAATCTATATCCTCCGAAAGAAGCTTGTTCTCCAGTTTTTCCATGTGATTTACCTGCTCCTGCTGCTTTTGGATATAGCCGTCGTAGGTGATGGCGATATCCACCTGCCTGCAGGCCTCCTCCGAAATCTCCGGAAGTCCGAAAACAGGCTGCAAAAGCTTATAGTCCGCATCCGGACGGCGCAAAAAGTCATAAAGGGACGTAACCACGTGAATAGGCTTCATGCCGAGAGCCTCAAGCTTTTCATTTACCTCGCGGCTTGGATTGATGGAGTTTTCCCGCAAAAATGCCTCTGCCTTTTCGATATCGGCCTTTTTCGCCAGATAGCGGGCATAGCGGTCGTCCTTTACAAGCCCCACCCTGCGGCCGTGCTCCGTGAGACGGAGGTCTGCGTTGTCCTGACGGAGAAGCAGGCGGTACTCCGCGCGGGAGGTCATCATACGATACGGCTCCTGGGTTCCCTTCGTTACCAGTTCGTCAATGAGCACGCCGATATACGCCTCAGAGCGCTTCAATACCAGCGGTTCTTCGCCCTTTACAAACATGGCAGCGTTGATTCCTGCCATGATGCCCTGCGCCGCGGCTTCCTCGTAGCCCGACGTGCCGTTCGACTGTCCCGCGGAGAAAAATCCCCCGATATTCTTGAATTCCAGCGTCGGCTTCAGCTGCAGCGGGTCAATGCAGTCGTACTCGATAGCGTAGCCCGGGCGCATGACACGGCAGTGCTCAAGCCCCGGTATTGTGTGCAGAAAAGCAATCTGCACGTCGATAGGCATGCTCGTTGACATGCCCTGCACATACATTTCCTCTGTATGTATGCCCTCAGGCTCCACAAAGAGCTGATGTCTTTCCTTGTCAGGGAAACGGACAATCTTCGTCTCAATGGACGGGCAGTAGCGCGGCCCGATACCTTTGATTACGCCGTTTGCCATAGGCGCGCGGTCGATATTGTCGCGGAGTATTTTGTGAGTTTCCTCATTTGTATATGTAAGCCAGCAGGGAATCTGCTCACGGGTGGTCACATCACTCATAAATGAGAAATTGCGCGCCTCCTCGTCACCCGGCTGCTTTTCCATTTTGTCGTAATCAAGGGAACGCGCGTCAACGCGGGCCGGAGTTCCCGTCTTAAAACGCATGAGCTTCACCCCGGCCTTTTCCAGACAGTCGGAAAGCTTCATAGCCGCGCGCTGTCCGTTTGGACCGCTGCTGTAGGTGGTCTCTCCGATTATGATTTTTCCCTTCAGATACGTACCCGACGCCAGTATCACGGCGCGGCAGAGATACACCTCTCCCGTTTCCACCACGACACCCTTCACATGGTCGTCCTCAAAAAGAATCTCGTCAATGAGAAGCTGCTTCACGTCGAGATTTTCCTGCTTTTCGCAGGTTTCCTTCATGGTGAACTGATAGAGCTTTTTATCCGCCTGAGCTCTGAGAGCGTGAACAGCGGGGCCCTTTCCCGTATTAAGAAGACGGAACTGAATGCAGGTCTTGTCCGCGTTGAGTCCCATTTCGCCGCCCAAAGCATCAAGCTCCCTCACCAGATGTCCCTTTGCAGGGCCGCCGATGGACGGATTGCAGGGCATGAGTGCGATATTATCCATGCTGAGCGTCGCCAGAAGCGTGCTGCACCCGATACGTGCAGAGGCAAGAGCCGCCTCAACGCCCGCGTGGCCCGCTCCTATTACGATTACTTCATATTCTCCGGCTACAAACATTTAAGTATTACTCCTTATTTTCCTAAGCAGAAACGGCGGAATATCTCGTCAATGATATCCTCTCCAACCGTTTCACCTGTGATTTCTCCGAGCTTTTCCCATACCGTGCGCAGATCTATGACAACAAAATCCGCGCTCATTCCGTTTTCTATAGTATCAAGCACCGCGTTTGAATCCCGCAGCGCCTCCCTCAAAAGATGCGCTTCCCTTGCGGAGGCCACAAAGCAGCCCTCCTGGTCGATTGCTTCCTCGCCGTATACCCTGGAAACAATCTCCTTTTCCAGCGCCTCAAGCCCCGAGCCCGATTTCGTCGAAATGGAAAGCACCGTCTTCCCGGGCAGAAGCTCATTGAAAAGCTCCCTTTTAAGCTCCGCCTTCAAATCTTCCTTAGTAAGAAGAATCAGAGCTTCCTTATCCTTCAGAAGCTCGATTATCTCCTTATCCTCGTCCTGCAGCGCGGATGACGCGTCAAAAAGCGCAAGCACAAGGGACGCCTTTTCGATATAGCCCTTTGAGCGTTCCACACCCATCTGCTCAACACGGTCCTCCGTGGCGCGGATACCTGCCGTATCTATTATATGCAGAGGAACTCCCCCTACATTGGCGTATTCCTCTATACTGTCGCGGGTCGTTCCCGGTATATCCGTGACGATAGCCCTTTCCTCATGGAGAAGAGCGTTCAGCAGACTGGATTTTCCCACGTTCGGCCGTCCGATGATAGCCGTTTCCAGTCCCTCTCTCAGTATCTTTCCCGTATGCGCCGTCCTGACGAGTCTTTCGAGCTTTTCGCATATCCCGGAAACCCTCGTCCTTACCTCGTCAATCACCACATCATCAATATCGTCCTCGGGAAAATCTATGGACGCCTCAAGATGTGCAATCATTTCCAGGATATCATGGCGGACTCCCTTTATCTCACGGGAAACCATGCCCTCCAGATGGCCTGCTGCCATGCGCAGGGACGAGTCCGTCTTTGCCTCTATCAGATCCATGACAGCCTGCGCCTGAGTAAGGTCAAGACGTCCGTTCAGAAAGGCGCGCTTAGTGAACTCACCCGGCTCCGCAGGTCTCGCCCCGTGCTGAAAGGTAAGCTCCAGAACACGGCGCAGGACAAAGCTTCCGCCGTGGCACTGCAGCTCCACCACATCCTCCTTCGTATAGGAATGAGGAGCGCGCATGATGAGCGCAAGAGCCTCGTCCACCATGCGGCCGTTTTCCATGATTTTACCGTATGCCGCATGATAGGAACCTATATCCTCAAGAGAGCCTCCGCGCTCAGGCACAAACAGCTCCGACGCGGTCTTCACCGCGTTTTCTCCGCTGATGCGGATTATGCCTATGCCGCCCTCGCCCCGCGGTGTAGCAATGGCGCTGATGGTATCCCCCTGCTGCATTGTTTATTCCTCCTACAAAAAAAGAGCTGCCTCTGGTATAGAGACAGCCCTTTCACAGTTCTCTCCTGAAAATCAGACCATCCTTACCTTCTTGGACGGTTCGCTTCAATTACGACCTTGCGGAAAGGTTCCTCTCCGTCGCTGTACGTGCGCACGCGGGTATCATCCTGCAGGGCCATATGTATGATTTTGCGTTCATGCCGGTTCATCGGCTCAAGAACAATCTTATTCGCCGAGCGGCATACCTTGTCTGCAAGACGCAGTGCCAGATGGCGGAGCGTTTCAGCGCGGCGCTCGCGGTACTTCTCGATATCGAGAACAACGCGCACACGGTCATCTGTACGTGTACGGTTTGCCACGAGATTTACGAGATACTGCAGCGCATCAAGAGTCTGACCGTGCTTTCCGATCAGAACGCCGAGATTTTCACCGATGAGATTGAAGGAAATGCCTTCCTCCGTCTCCTCGACCTCAAGCTCCACCTTGAGACCCATGGACGCGAACAGCTTGCTGAGGAACTCCTGAGCATATTCCTTAGGAGATTTCTCAATCAAGGTCACACGGACCTTTGCTTCGTGTCCACCGATAATTCCGAAAAAGCCCTTAGAGGGTTCAGAAATAACTTCTACCTTTACTTCCTCAAGAGACGCACCGAGCTCTTCTAAAGCAGCTTTTTGTGCTTCTTCGATGGTTTTGCCGGTCTTTTCAACGCTTGCAGCCATCAGAACGCCCCCTTCTTACCCTTTTTATCCTTCTTCTTCGATTCCTTTGCAGCAGGCTTGCTGCCGGATTTTTCTTCGTTACGGAACATCCACCACTGCTGGCCGATCTGTACGATATTCATGGTTACCCAGTAAAGAACAAGGCCCGCAGCAAAATTCGTACTCATCCAGCCGATGAAAAGAGGCATGATGTACATCATCATCTTCATCTGCTGATTATTATTGTCCCCCGTCGTCTGCTGCTGAACAAGGAAAGTAGTTGCCATGGACAGAATCGGCAGAATATAGTACGGGTCAGGCTCCGACAGAGTCGGCATCCACAGAAAAGCAGGGTTCCCCCCCTGATACGTGGTATCTCTGAGAGCATAATAAATAGCCATGAGAATAGGCATCTGAACCAGCATCGGAAGACATCCGGAAAGAGGGCTGACACCCTTCTCCTGATAGAGCTTCGAAAGCTCAGCCTGGAGTCTTGCGGGATCTCCCTGATACGTCTGCTGGAGACGCTTCATTTCAGGCTGCAGCTCCTGCATTGCCTTCATAGACTTGATCTGTTTGACCGTAAGAGGATACATTACCATCTTGATAACGATGGTCAGAATAATGATAGCCAGACCATAGCTCTCAATACCTGCCGTGGAAACGAGCAGGTCATGGAAAAACTCCACGCCCTTCTGAATCATCAAAACAAACGGTTCAAACAAAGACCACAAAAAATCCAAAAAATCACATCCCAGTTAAAAAGCAATCCGGCCAAAACGACCGGATTCTATACTCATGGAACGGGGTCGTAACCGCCGGCATGAAACGGATGGCAGCGCAAAATGCGCTTAATCGCGAGCCAGCAGCCCTTCCGGGCCCCATATTTTTCAACGGCAATACGCGCATACTCCGAGCAGCTCGGAATATAGCGGCAGCACGGCATCTTCAGCGGAGAAATACATACCTGATAAAACGAAATAAGAAACAGGCAGATACTCTTTCCCATCACTCCGCCTCCTGCCGGATAATACGCGCTTTCCTGCCCAAATCGAGGAAAGCTTTTTCCATGACCGGCTGCTTTACAGAAACCGCAGGTTTGCGTGCCACAAGGAGAAGCCAAACCTCTTCCTTCAACAGCGCCTGATTTTTGCGGTAGCTCTCCCGCATAATCCGCTTCATGCGGTTGCGGGTAACGGCATTGCCCAGCTTTTTGCCTGCAGCAAAACCGGCCTTGCGCTCCAGCCCAATCGCCGGAAACACATAAAGAACCAAATAACGGTTTGCCAGCGAATGTCCCTCTTTATAAACCTTCTGGAACATTTGCTTATTGCGCAGAATCCTGCGCTTTGGCAGCTTCAACATAGAGTCCGAACCTCATTTTCCTCAGATGGAAAAAATAGGTCACCGGAGTGACCTATGATTAAGCCGACAGTCTCTTTCTGCCCTTCTGGCGACGAGCTTTCAGGACCAGGCGGCCGCCCTTCGTCTTCATGCGGGCACGGAACCCATGCGTCACTTTGCGCCAATGCTTATTCGGCTGATACGTCTGTTTCAAAATGTGCACCTCCTTTTAGCATTCGGGTAAATTTCCGCATATATATAGAATAAAACACGAATCACCACGAACGAAACTATAAAGATTATAGACTACAGCTATCGGGGTGTCAAGATTTTTACAGTTGTCAGTCCACTTAAACCTGTGGATAAAGAACCAACTTTTGTCGGCTTTCCAGTAAAAACTGTTGATAACTTTTCCCTAGTTTGATAAACTTATTTTGGTCTTTGTATAACGATTTGCGGAAAAAAAATTTTTTCTTTCTATTATATAGCTTGAATTAAAACTCAAAATTTAAGCTTTTATATCGATTTTCATAATTCATGGCAAAACGTTGATTACTTATCCACAAGTGTGTATAAAATTGTGGATAAGAATTTTTTTAGGCAAATCATTAAGAAAGGATTTGTAGGAATGGAACAGAACGAACTGCAGGAAATCTGGAGAGAGATTCTTGGGAAGCTGCGTGAAAGCATTGTGGAGAGTGCTTGCCAGCGATGGCTCGATCCAATCAAACCGCTTTCTCTTTCGGAAGGTGAGCTCACGCTCATAACACAGAACAAATTTTCAAAGGAATATATCGAAAACCTTTATATCCCTTTCATCAAAAACGCGGCAATGGACGTGCTGCACCGTCCCGTGGACATAATTCTTCAGCCGGCTGCTTCGGAAGAACCGGCTAAGGAAGCAGCGCAGCCGACACTTTTCGCTCAGCCTCAGCCGGTGTCTGAAGCTGCAGCAGAAGAACCGTCAGCTCAGCAGGCGCCAAAAGAATCACAGCCTCTGGCACCGATTCCGCCCGGAGACCGCTCGTCCATGAACCCGAAATACACCTTTGATACATTCGTAACAGGCAGCTCCAACAAGCTTGCCCACGCGGCGGCCCTTGCCGTTGCCGAAGCACCGGGCAAAGCATACAACCCGCTGTTCATGTACGGAAGTGTCGGACTTGGAAAAACGCATCTCATGCAGGCTATCGGAAACCAGATCCTGCAGAACGACCCGACGAAGCGCGTTCTCTATATCTCCAGTGAAAAATTCACAAACGAGCTCATCAACTCCATCATGGAGGGCAAATCAGAGAGCTTCCGTCAGAAGTACCGCACCATTGACGTACTTCTCGTCGACGATATTCAGTTCCTGTACAAAAAAGAGCACACCCAGGAAGAATTCTTCCGTACCTTCAACACTCTTTACGACGCGGGAAAACAGATTATCCTCTCAAGCGACCGTCATCCGAAGGAAATCCAGACCTTGGAGGAACGTCTCCGTTCACGCTTCGAATGGGGCCTTATCACAGATATTCAGGCACCGGACCTTGAGACACGAATCGCCATCCTGAAGAAAAAAGCGATTATGGAGAATATTGACGTCCCCAACGACGTGCTTTATTACATTGCCAGCCGCATAAACAGCAACATCCGTGAGCTGGAAGGCGCCCTTACCCGCGTAGTCGCGTTTGCTTCCCTCAACGGACAGCAGATTACCACTGAGCTTGTGGCAGAAGCAATGAAAAACATCTATCCGACCACAAAAACGGTTGAAATAACCATAGAGCTCATTCAGGAGATTGTTGCCCAGTACTTCAAAATCAAGGTCGAGGCACTTCTCTCCAGCAAAAGAACCCGTGAGCTCGTCATCCCGCGCCAGATTGCAATGTACCTCTGCTGCGAGCTGACAGATATATCCCTTCCGAATATCGCGGGCTGCTTCGGACGCGACCATACAACAGTTATCCATGCCCGGGACAAGATTACGGAAGACATAACAAAAGACAATAAGCTTGAAACGACCATAAAGGATCTGCGCCAGAGAATAGAGCGTGTAAGCTAAAAATTTCCGGCCGCGGGATATACCCACTTTTATGTGAATATCCCTCTTAAAATCCTGTGGGTGCGATGTTGATAAACTAAAAGAACGGTTATCCATGTATATATGTGGATAACTGTTCTTACTTATTAACAAACTTTTACACTGAAGCCTGTTACTAAATTTTCACGGAAAAACGACATTTTCCACATTTCCACAGGCCCTACTACTACGTCTACTATTTTTTAAATAATTTCACTCATTCATAAAAAAACGGGAGAGGTGCATAACATTGAAATTTAATTGTTCAAAAAATGACCTTATACAGGCACTTCAGATAGCAGGAAGAGCGGTAGCAACAAAGCCGCAAACCCCGATTCTCTCGGGAATCTACATGAAAGCAGCAGAAGGAAAGCTGGAGCTTCAGGCTACCGATTACGAAATCGGTGTAGTCTGCAAAATCGACGCTGATGTAGAAGAAGATGGAGTCATCGTAGCTCCGGGACGTTATTTCTCAGAGGTATCAAAAAATCTCCCGGGAGATACTGTAACATTAACAAACGAAATAACAGACAATACAATACACATATCTTCAGGCTCTGCGCACTTCACACTGCTCAGAATGAACACTGAAGAATTCCCGTGCATCAAACCCTTCAATAAATCTGCAGAGTTCACTATCCGTGATACGGTACTCAGAAAGCTCATCAGAAAAACCTCCTTTGCATGCGCCAACGACGAGACACGCCTTATTTTCACAGGCTGCCTTATGGAGCTTGAGGGAGAGGCAATCAGAATGGCTGCCACAAATACACACCGTCTTTCACTGGACCAGGAGGTTCTTGAGGGATACACGGGAGACAAGAAACAGGTTATCGTACCGGCACGCATTCTCGGAGAGCTGGAGCATGTACTCAACTCAGAGGTTCCTGAAGATGTTACGGTAAATACTTCATATAATGAAATCAGCTTCTCTTTTGAGAATCTTTATCTGACTTCACGCCTTATTGAAGGTCAGTTCCCGGATTATCACCGTGTTATTCCGCCTGATTTCAAGACGAGAGTTACCATCGACACGGCTTCCTTTATGGCTGCCGTGAACCGTGTGTCACTTATCGCGCGTTCCTCGGAATATAACGTAGTGAAGCTTGACTTCGGAATGGGACAGGTACATATTTCCTCCAACAGCCCGGATATCGGACAGGCTGAGGAGACTGTTCCTGTTGTAATTGACGGACCTGATGTAAAAATCGCATTCAACGCTACATATATCACCGACGTGCTGAAGCATATCGATACGAAGGAATTCTATCTTTCTCTCAATGAATCCCTTAATCCGGCTGCTATCCGCGAGACACAGGACGAAGCATTTATCTATATCGTCACGCCGGTACGCGTGTCCAACTGAGAGGAAAAATGATGGAAAACGTAAGCATTCATACAGAGGATATACAGCTCGACCAGTTCCTTAAAATCGCCGGAGCCGTAATGACAGGCGGCGAGGTAAAGGCCTGGATAGCTGACGAAAGAATCCTCAAAAACGGCGAGGTCGAAACCGCCCGCAGAAGAAAGCTGCACGACGGAGACGTAATAACACTTATTACAGACGACGGAAAAGTGGAATACAAGGTCGTGCGTGAGGGGTAACTATGAAAATCCGCTCCATGGAATTGAGAAACTACAGGAACTACGAATCTCTGTCCCTTTCTCTCGATGATGATATAAATGTTTTCCTCGGGCAGAACGCCCAGGGAAAAACAAACGTGCTTGAGGCCGTTTATTACTCGGCTCTTGCGCGCTCTCACCGTACCTCTGTGGACGGGGAGCTGATTCGATGGGAGGAGCCTAAGGGATTTCTTTCGCTTGTTTTCGAGCGTATGGGCGTGGAAAATACCCTTGAGTTTCATTTTGAGCGCGGAAAAAGGCGCAGGATTCTTTACAATGGTCTTTCTATCCGTACAAAAGACCTTGTGGGAGCAGTAAATGTGGTGCTTTTCTCTCCTGAGGATTTGTTTTTGATAAAAGGAGCGCCGGCAGGCCGCCGGCGCTTTCTTGATATGGAAATATCCCAGGCTGACCCCTCGTATTTTCACGACCTGACAGTATATACAAGGGTAATCACCCAGAGAAATATGCTCCTGAAAAAAATCCGTGAGCGCCGTACAGACCGCTCAATGCTTGATGTATGGGACGAGCAGCTTTCTCCGCTGGCTGCCCGCATCGTAAAAAAAAGACAGGCTGCGGTAAAGCTCCTTCATGGCATAGCTGACCGAATGCAGCGAAAAATATCCGGAAACGAAGAAGAGCTTTTGCTTGAATACGAGCTCCACGGCGCCGAAGAGGGCATTGTGACAGAGGAGCTTTCTTCATGGTATAATCAAAAACTGAGGGAAGCGCGGGAGCTTGATATTCTGCGCGGAGCTACAAGTGTCGGACCTCACCGTGACGACCTTGCGTTTATGGTGAACGGAATGGACCTTCGTTCCTACGGCTCACAGGGGCAGCAGAGAACGGGAGTCCTTGCGCTGAAGCTATCAGAGCTTGCTTTTTTCCGTGAGGAAACAGGGGAGTACCCGATACTTCTCCTTGATGACGTCATGAGCGAGCTTGACAGGGGACGGCGTGAAAAGCTAATTGACTTTATCCGCGAGGAGCATATCCAGACACTCATTACGGCTACCGATGAAGCATATTTCCCTGAAAAGGAATTCGGCCGTATGTATCATGTTAAGGCAGGAACCGTGACAGCGGGGTGATTGCATGGCAAGAACCAAAACAACAGAAAGTCTGCAGGCTATTCTTCCGAGATACGTGAGCAATATGAAAGGGAAGAAGCAGTTTCAGATGCATGTGGCTTTTTATAACTGGGAAAAGATAGTCGGCCCCCAGATAGCAAAGCATGTGAAACCTGTGCGTATGGATTTCCGTACGCTTTTTCTTTATGCGGACGCGCCTGCGTGGGCAGCTCAGCTGCGCTATATGGAACGCGACCTTATAGACAAAATAAACGCCTATGTAGCAACGGAGCTTGTAACTTCTATACGTTATACAAATTATATAGAAAAAAGAAAACAAAGCGGTTTTAAGAGAAACAGCAATGCCGTGAAGGCTCCTGAAATCATTCCGGACAGCGAGGATTTGAAAAAAGCTGAAAGCTCCTGCAGCCCAATAAAGGATAAAGAAGTACGTCAGGCAGCGGAGCGAGCCCTTGCGGCAAAGGAAGCTCTTGATAAGGATAAAAAGAAAAGGAATTACCATGCCTGCGCCGAATGCGGTGTTCTCTGCCCTCCGAATACAGACGTATGCGATATATGTGACAGAAAGAGAAGAGAGCGCAAAAAGGACGCGGTACGCCGCGCCATATCCGAAAAGCCATGGTGCTCATACGCGGAGCTTTACGAAAGATTCCGCTGCACTCCTGAGATGGCCATGGAGCAGCGGCTTGAACTAATAAGGACTCTTGCAAGAAAGGTAAAAGCAGGGGACGAAACAAGCGACGACGCGAAAAAGATAGTCATGCTTCAGACATCTCTTCCTTCTGAGCAGCTTACCGGAGAAAAAATCCATAACGTGCTCAGCAGAATGGCAGTGAATCTTCTTTATAATTCCGATGGAATAGAAAAAAAGAAACCCGAAGGAAGAAAATTCACTCCCAGGAAGTACGAAAGAAGAAAAATCAAATGAGATATAGAGATATTTTTGAATAAATTTTTATTTTACAGCAACTCTATTATTTTTTTGTAACAACAGCGTAGTATATATGTATTTACGCCGAGTTATTGATTAAATAGTGTGTTACATGGTAAAATAAAGGGTACGTGTATGCAAGAAAAGAAGAAACTTTAGGATAAATTGGAGGATCGATTTTGATGAACGAAGACGAAAAAATCGTTACTGAGGATCCGGCTGCGGAGGACGCTTTCATGGATGAAGACCTCGACACAACAAACGTTGAGATTCATCTTGATGCCGTAGATAAAGAAGAAGTATCCACGGTAAAGGGACCGTATAACGCAAACCAGATTCAGGTTCTCGAAGGACTTGAAGCTGTCCGCAAACGTCCGGGTATGTATATCGGAAGCACGTCAGAGCGCGGTCTTCATCACCTCGTCTATGAGGTAGTGGATAACTCCATCGACGAGGCCCTTGCAGGTTACTGCTCCCATGTAGAAGTAACCATTCATAAAGACAACAGCATTACCGTAGTAGATAACGGACGCGGTATCCCTGTAGATATGCACGAAAGCGGAAAGCCGGCTGTCGAGGTTGTTCTGACAGTGCTTCATGCCGGCGGTAAATTCGGCGGCAACGGCTACAAGGTTTCCGGCGGTCTCCACGGTGTCGGTGTTTCCGTTGTTAATGCCCTTTCAAAATACATGAAGGTAGAAGTACGCCGCGCGGGAAAGATTCACGAAATCGAGTTCGAGCGCGGAGAAACAACCAAGCCCCTGACAGTCGTAGGCGAATCCGAGACTACGGGAACAAAGGTCAGCTTCCTGCCTGATGATGAAATTTTTACAGATACCGTATATAAATACGAAATTCTCCGCCACCGTCTCCGCGAGCTGGCATTCCTCAACCAGGGAATCACCATTGTACTCAGGGACGAGCGCACGGAAGAGCTTCTTGAGGAAACATACCACTATGACGGTGGTATCCGTTCCTTCGTTGAGCATCTCAACCGCAAAAAAGAGACTATCAACCCTGAGCCTATCTACTTCAACGGCAAAAAGGACGATACCCTCGTTGAGATTGCAATGCAGTACAACGAAAGCTATCAGGAAACTATCTACAGTTTTGTAAACAATATCAACACCGAAGAGGGCGGCACGCACCTTGCAGGCTTCAAGCTTGCCCTTACCCGCGCGGCAAACGATTTTGCCCGCAAATCCGGTGTCCTGAAGGCAAACGACGAAAATCTCACAGGTGAGGACGTGCGCGAAGGTCTCGCATGCGTCATCAGCCTTAAAATCCATGAGCCTCAGTTCGAAGGCCAGACAAAAACGAAGCTCGGAAACTCCGAGGTCCGCGGTATCGTGGACTCCATCGTTACAGAGGGACTCACGGAATTCTTCGAGGAGAACCCGGCTATCACAAAGCGTATCCTCGAAAAATCCATCATGGCAGCACGCGCACGTATGGCAGCGCGCAAAGCCCGCGAGCTCACACGCCGCAAAAACGCCCTTGAGGTTACAAGCCTCCCGGGCAAGCTGGCAGACTGCTCCGTAAAAGACCCTGAGCAGGCAGAGATTTACCTCGTAGAGGGTGACTCCGCAGGCGGCTCCGCAAAACAGGGCCGTGACCGCCGCTTCCAGGCTATCCTTCCGCTGCGCGGAAAGATTCTGAACGTAGAAAAGGCACGTCTCGACAAGATTTTTGCAAATGCCGAGATCCGTACCATGATTACAGCATTCGGCAACGGCATCTCCGAGGACTTTGACCTTGCAAAGAGCCGCTACGGAAAAATCATCATCATGACAGATGCCGACGTGGACGGCGCACATATCCGTACACTTCTGCTCACGTTCTTCTACCGCTATATGAAGCCGCTCATTGAGCATGGACGTGTATTTATCGCTCAGCCGCCTCTTTACCTTATCAAAAAGGGCAGCAAGCACTGGTACACCTACAGCGACGAAGAGCTGGCTGCGAAGCTGAATGAAATAGGCCGCGACAACATCAGCGTACAGCGATACAAAGGTCTTGGCGAGATGAACCCGGAGCAGCTCTGGGAAACAACCATGGACCCGGAAAGACGCACAATGCTCCGCGTTGACATGGAGGACGCCGAGGCAGCCGACGAGCTCTTCACAATCCTCATGGGTGACAAAGTAGAGCCGCGCCGTCAGTTCATAGAAGAAAACGCCAAAAAGGTCAAGAACCTCGATATTTAAAAAATTTAAAAGTCCTGCCGTTTTGCAGGACTTTTTCTTCATCATTTTTTCATATCGTAAATATAGAATTTCCACCATAAGGAGGAATATCAAATGAATACTATAAAAACAACGCTTCTCATGGCGCTTTTGATGGGTGTCCTGGTAGCAGTGGGAGGGGCCTTCGGAGGTCAGCAGGGCGCTACAATAATGCTCGTTGTCTCACTGGGCATAAACTTCTTCTCTTACTGGTTCAGTGACACAATGGTACTCAAAGCCTACGGAGCGCGCGAAGTAAATGAACAGCAGGCTCCTGAGCTTTACGGTCTGGTGAAAAAACTGGCAGAGCGCGCAGAGCTCCCTATGCCGAAGGTATGCATTATCAACTCTGACGTACCGAACGCCTTTGCAACGGGCCGCAGCCCTTCGCATGCTGCCGTAGCCGTTACCACAGGCATCATGCGCGCACTGAACTACGAAGAGCTCAGCGGCGTTCTCGGACACGAGCTTTCCCACGTAAAGCATCGTGACACTCTCATCTCCACGGTTGCTGCATCTATTGCCGGCGTTATCTCATGGATTGCAAACATGGCACAGTGGGCTGCCATCTTCGGAGCAGGACGCTCCAGCGACAGAGACGACAACGGCGGAGCTATCGGGCTGCTTTTCACCATCATCGTAGCTCCTATCGCTGCAATGCTTATCCAGTTCGCTATCTCTCGCTCCCGTGAGTATGAAGCAGACAAAAGCGGCGGACAGATATGCGGAAATCCGCTCTACCTCGCATCTGCCCTTGAAAAAATCGAATACTACGCAACGCATGCCCGTCCTATGGAGGACGCAACACCTGCAACGGCGCATCTGTTCATCATCAACCCGCTGAAAAACGCGCGAATCACCTTCGCAAGCCTTTTCAGCACACACCCCGCAACAGAAGAACGCATTGCACTCCTCCGCGAACAGGCAAAGGAAATGAACATAAAATAAAAAAGAAGCTGCTGCACATAATGAAACGTGCAGCAGCCTTTTTTTATGTTCAAAATTTCGTCATTGCTTCTTTATTAAAAATCTTACTTGCGTACAAATCTGCCATACTCTTCCCTGCACAGAACATGGGCATAGCCTGCAGAGTAGCCGGATTTTTCTCCCTTGCCTACAGTCAGCTTAAAGCCGGAGCTGCCCTCAAACAGCATCACGCAGTCAGAACCGCCGAAGAGGAAATATCCCAGCTCATCGCCCTTTTTCACCTTTGTTCCGGGCTTAACACTCTCAAGAAAATTGACACTGGATACCTGTCCCATTCCCACAGGAATGACCGCAACCCGTCCATATTCCGTTTTCAGGATTACACAGCCTCTCGTCTCAACACTCTGCCAGGAAAGAGAATTCGACTCAAGAACATAAAGCTGCTTGTCATCATTCCAATAAACAACTCCGCCCACTGCATTGGCATAAGGAATAATATACACAGCCTCAACTTCTCCTGATACAGGGAAATGATATCTGTGATAATCGTCATAATTAAGATACGTGTGAGTAAGTATGCCATTGTAGAAATATTTCGCGTATGCAGCCCCCGGTTCTCCAAGCAGCTGTTCAACGGTGACGTATGCGGAGCTTTTTATTGTCACGCCGTCTTCACTCATAATCGGGTCAGCAAAGAACTTTCCATCCTCATCTATCTGCCATACCCCTTGAGGAAGCGAATCCGCAGGTGATACTACGACGCTGTCATCTTCGGGCGCTGCAATCGGGCGCACTGCGTCATTTGCCAATCTACGCGAAAAAAACTCATTGAAGGTATGCCATTTATCAGACGGCTCGTACCATCCTTTATCAAGATTCCATGTCGGATCGGCCATCAGCATATCAAGGTATTCCTTTTTCCACGATTTTTCAGTATCAAGATAATCACGCCATGTATTGTTATAAACCGTAAGCCATTTATACACCGGCTCAAGATACTCTACCGAAGGATAGAAAAGACCTTTACCCTCCAGCTCCTCAAGCGGCTGGTCAAGAAGCCAGTAAACATAAAGAATACTCTGGTCGCATTTCGTGGCAAAGCTGTCGTATTTCTCCTCCTGCAGGATATTCCACGGCATGCATGTCACAGTGTAATCCAAAAAAGAATATAATTCATCCAGCGACTGAGCAGGATTCGTTGACCTGTCGGGATTAATCTCTGCCGCCTTTGCGATTGATTTCACTACCAGCGCCTGAACCTCAGGATTCTTCTCCAGCATATCCCTGAAGGACTCTGAAGCACGAACCCGTGTCTGCACCATTGGAGCCGTCGGACTTACAAATACCTGCGCAGCAAAACCCTTGCTTATGCCGACAGTCCATACCGACAGCAAAAACGCGCATAAAACGATACCTGCCAAAAACCTTTTTTTCATGCTCAATCCCCCTTTTTATGCGATTCAATCAATAAAGCTTAATAAGCGACATGACATTTTCACGGCATATCATATCCACTGTCCTCGGACTCAGCTTATCCAGCAGCGAATAATACTTCACGACCTCATTCGGATAAGTCTTCCAGTGACCTACCTTATCCGTTCCAATCATAAAACGGTCAGGGTGACGCTCGATAAGTCTGGCCCAATCATCGAGATTATCGCCGTCGAGATAATTGTCAGGGAACTGATCGAGGAAATAATAATCATAAACAAGCCACGAAATATCTACCCACAGATTCTTATTCTCACGGAGCAGCTCGTCGGCGATTTTCGTCAGTCCTTTTATCTCCACACGCCGCGAAATACCGATATGCGCCCATATTATCTTGCAGTCGCGGTTGTACGCCAGCGCGCGCTTCAGCTCATCAAGATAAATAACACGCTCCATGCTCTGTCCCGTAATATTATGATGAACCAGAACAGGAAGCCCCTTCGCTGCGGCAAGGTCGTATATACCGAGGAAGCCGCCTCCGTCCATATGCGGAGGTTCGCCGTAGGTCAGCGCCGTCAGGTCATCATGACGGCTCATAATCTCCCCGATTCCGTGCCAGAATTTCGGATAAAGACTAAGAAGCCTCTCGACATGGTCCGCGGCAAAACGGTCGTTGCAGTTGAACCCGCAGCAGAAAGGATAAAACCTCTCCCGTATCTCCTTCGGCTGTTCCAGAAGCTCCTCAGCAAGAATATAATCCGTCGCCGAATAATAATAGCACCTGCTGTCATTGGAAAGATAATAAGCAGGAGGCTCAGGCATAGTGCTGTCCCACTGCTTCGCAATACCCATGCCGAAAATAACGGACTTTGAAACCCCGGACAAATCCATTGCCCTGCAGAGAGCAGGGAAACCGTCCGTTTTCTCAAGAAAATCCAGATAATGAAGATGAGAGTCGATAATATCATAGCGGACCTTTTCGCCCGGCGGCAGAATCTCTAAATTTCTGACGGAATCTGCAGCCAGACCACGCATCTGAGAAGCATGGGAAGATCCGGACTCTCCCTCAGCAGCCTCAGCCGCTCCATGAGGAAGCATAGAAGCAAGTCCTGCTGCCGTTCCAAAAGCAGCAAGCTTCAGAAAATCACGCCTGCTGATATCCGAATTACCCCTGCCATTCATAACAAAACCTCCCATCAAAATCACTTGAATATATTTGGATGACTATTGTTTTTTTACCAGTGCGGATGGAAAAACAGGCGGCCGTTTTCATCAACAGCCCCCAGATGAGTCAGGAAAAACTTCGCTATAACTCCCGTAAGCAGTGCTGCGATAAGCGTCCCCTCACGTATACCGTCAATAATTCCAAGATAAATGACAGAAAGGATAGCAGCGCACACCACCAGAATCACATCATTTCCCGTCTTTACCTTGCTCAGGTCTATGCGGAAATATCTCGACACAGCATAAACCAAACCCTCGCCCGGAAGCATGAGAACATTTGCTATACCCTGAATAGCAATGCCGAAAGCAATAAGAATCACTCCGATAAGCAAAGCAGCCATCTTTAACACATAACTTTCAGGCGTAACCCAGGACCATACATTCATAAACACATCAATGAAAAATGAAAATATCACAGACATCGGAATCTGAAGAAGCTGGATTTTGTGGAACTTATTACGTAGCAGCAGATACTGTGCCAGAATAAGCAGCAGATTATAAGCAAAAGTCATCTGTCCAAGAGAAAAATCCGAAGCCACGCTGATAACATACGGAAGACTCGAAGTGGGAGATATCCCCAGCAGACTCCTTACTACCAGAGGAATACCCGATGACTGGACAATAACCGCAAAAATAAACAGCGAATAACGAAAAGTGCCGGACATTAAAAAACTCCTTATATCAAATGATTCATGTAAATATCATAACGCCTTTAATCATGTTTTGCCATAGGCAAAACATCTTCTGCTTGTCACTGCACTGCCGTACGCGTCCAACTCCAAGCCCCCTCTTAATTTTTTTACCCCCACGTTGTATTTTACCTCCTTCAGGGCATGTATATAGGTGAAAGGAGGTGATAAACATGGCAGTCAAAAAAGAAGACCTCTCCACCAAGATGATTCTGAAGCTCCAGAAGGGTACCAACGAAAACGGACAGCCTGTCTACACACAGCGCTCCGTAACAAACATCAACCCTGCGATTTCGGATGATGACTTCTCCGCAATCGGAGCCGGCATCGGCGCGCTGCAGGCATATCCTGTAGAAGCAGTCGAGCGACAGGATCAGGCAGCACTCGTAAACGAGGACTGATGTAACCGAAAAACTGAAGAAAGGAGGAAAAGAACATGAGTGAAACTCTGAAAATGACGTTCAACCTCGAAGGCGGAAAAACAGCAAGCATCTCGCTTGCCGCTCCGAAAGAGGGCATCACGGCAGACGAAGTAAAGCCTGTCATGGAAAACATCGTCGCAAAAGAAGCTATCCTCGTCAAAGGCAAAAAGGCAGTCAGCCTTAAAAAAGCCGTTGTACGCAAGGTAGAGGAAGACGTACTGTTCTAAAAGAAATACCCGGGGGAAACCTCGGGTATTTTTTTATGCAGTAAATTTGATTTTGTAAGTTATAACTGATAAAACTCAAGAAAATAGATTTTTATCAGTTATAACTGATAAAAATCACGGAGAAATGCCGTTTTTTTGTGCAAGATATGAATATTTTATCAATTGAGTTGACTATTCAGAAAAATAAGTCCATAATATAGAGAACATATATTCTGAAATATACAACGCCATAAATATTGTGGTATAATAAATGAGAGGGTGGACTGTGTGAATGACCTGAGAAATGCGACTATTAGCAACAATTTTATGTTCAGATTGGTTATGGAAAAACCGGAGCTTTGCAGACAGCTTCTGGAACGCGTTCTTGATGTAAAAATAAGTGAAATAAGTTATCCTGAAGCTGAAAAAAGCCTTGAAGCGCAGCTAACCAGTAAAGGTGTGCGTCTGGATATATATGTCACTCTTGCTGATGGTACAGCCATGGACGTTGAGATGCAGGCAAGTGATTCATTCAAAGAAGCCCTTGGTAAGAGAACAAGATATTATCAATCTTTGCTGGATAATGACTCTTTGAAAAAAGGAGATCTATACAGCAGACTGCGAAAAACATATATAATTTTCATATGCACTTTTGACCCGTTTGAAAAGAATTTAGCGAAGTATACCTTCAGCAGCCGGTGTCATGAGGATTGTGAATTATCGTTGAATGACGATGTGTATAAAATTTTCTTGAATACACATGGTGACAGGCATAAGGTAAGTAAGGGATTGGCGAATCTGATGGATTACATCAATAACAACGAGCCAAATGATGATTTTACCCGCAGCTTACAGGAAGAAGTAGAATTACAGCGTGACGATGATGGAAAGAGGGCGTTGTATATGACATATGAACAAACATTGATGGAAATGGAAGAAAAAGGAAAAATCATAGGTCGTGAGCAAGGACGTGCAGAGGGTCGCGAAGAAGGCAGGGTAGAAGCTATCAAAAAATTAATGGAGAACGCTAATCTCTCTGCCGAAAAAGCTATGGAAATGTTGGGAATAGAAAAAGAAGAATTCCCAAAGTATCTGAAGCTGCTTTAGTTTTGATCTGGAAAAAATACAACAACTGCGTTACAATGAAGCCAAGAAAAGGCACCGCCTGGCGGTCAGCCCTCACGAATTAATTTTCTTTTGGAAAATAACCGTTCTGCTGCCAGGCTAGGAGCGGTTATTTTTTTTGTGCAAAAATGTGTGTTAATATATGGGAGCAGGATAAGCATTTTGTGATATCCTAACTTCAGGAAAGAGAGTGACATCATGAAAAATATTAAACTTTTTATCAGCCAAAAGAGCGCATTTTTATTTGCGATTTTGTTTGGATTTATGCTTTTTGCGGAGCAGGGCGGAACTGCAAGTGCTGCTGCGAATATCAGCTTCACAGCGACAGAAGTACAATATGCAAGAGGAGAAACTGCTATCGGAGGATATTTCTTTAATGGAGGGGATATCGGAGCGGTCGTGAATTCTGCAGAGCTTGAGGTGAACATAACAGATATGGATGGTAATTACATCTGGAATGATTCATCCTATTTCCCGAATGTTGGAGTTTTTGTGGCACCGGGTGAATATAAAGGACATGTTTTCTATATCCACAATGAAAATGCAGAAGGCTATGTCGGTCCGATAAAATGGAATGTTGGCTGGAGCCTGCATTCTTCTTAATAAAATATGTGAAATTGGACTGGCACACAGGATAGATGAAATACCCGGGGGAAACCTCGGGTATTTTTTAATGTGAGATATGAATATTTTATCAATTGAATTGACTATTCAGAAAAATAAGAGCATAATATAGAGAACGTATATTCTAAAATATACAACACCGTATATAGTGTGATATAATTTAATCAGAATAAAGAGGGATAAAATGAAATCATACGATGAGCTGACGATACAGGATAACTTTATCTTTCAGAAGATAATGCGCAACAAAAGAATCTGTAAACAGACTCTTGAGCGGCTGTTGGATATAGATATCAAGGACATATCCTATCC
>NZ_CDXDFU010000098.1:0-17186 GCF_978017985.1 Schwartzia sp. (in: firmicutes)
CTTGGCATAGACGAGGGCATCATACGGCAGGAGCTTGCGAATTACCGCGGGCGGCCGGATGAGCTTTTGCAGCCGAGGCGTGCACCGGTCCGACAGGCCGTCCGTCAGGTCGATAACGCCGTACGTCGTGCGGGACGTATCGTCATCCGGCAGGTCTGGAACGACCCGGATTCAATCCTTTATCTAAAATCCGCCGTGCCGCTTGAGGAATTTCCTTTTGCTGTGCATGGAGAAATCCTGCGGTATCTCGACGAGAAAAATTTACGCGGGGAAGCGTTTTCGGATACAGCAGCAATGCATGAACTCTCCGGCGATGCAGCGGATGAACTTTCACGGGCACTCGTGGAAAACCTTGACAGTCAGGACCTTATGACACTTTTCGAGGACTGTGTCAAGGTGCTTAGAAAAACGGTACTCCGGTCGCGATTTGAGGAGCTCCGCCTGAAGGCAGACGCACTTGAACGCGCGAATGATTCGTCTTTTCTCGATGTACTTCGGGAGAGCGAAGCAATAAGAAAAGAAATGGATGGTTTGTGAATTGAGTAAGAAAGCTATGACTGAAATTCAAGAGGAAGGGGGGCGTGACAGCGTGACAGCAAAGAAAGACAAAGCTGCGGAAGCACCGGAAAAAGAGAAAAAAAACACAAAGGCCGTAAAAAAGACGACCACGAAAAAAGCTCAGGCAGAACCGGAAGCACCGAAGCCTGAAAAAGCTGCTAAAGACGGGAAAGCAACTAAACCGGCGAAGAAGACCGCAAAGACGGTAAAAGAGGAAAAGCCGGAAAAAGCAGAGACGCCCGCAGCAAAGAAGCCGGCTAAAAAGACCGCAAAGACGGTAAAGGAAGAAAAGCCTGCTGAAAAAGCTGCTGAGAATAAAGCTGAGACCGCGGCAAAGAAGCCTGCGAAAAAGACTTCCGCGGCTGCGGCAAAGAAAGAAGAAGCCAAAAAGGAACCGCAGAAGGCTGCGGAAGAGCCGAAAGAAGAGCAGAAGCCGGCAAAGAAAACGGCCGCAAAGAAGAAAACGGTCAAAAAGCCTGTAAAGGAAGAGGATACCTCTACAGCTACAGTTGACGATATTGTTAAAGAGCTTTGCGAAATCGGAAAAAAGAACGGAAATCTGCTCACTTACGGAGAAATCGCCGATGCACTCCAGAAACAGAATTTCTCTGTTGATGATATAGAGGATCTTTATGAGACATTTGGAAAGCAGGGCATAGATGTTGTGGAAGAGACCTCCGATTCCGAAGATGAAGAGGATAAATCAGAGGAAGAAATCGACCTCAGCATTCCTGAGGGCATCAGCATTGATGACCCGGTCCGTATGTATCTTAAAGAAATCGGACGTGTACCTCTGCTCACTGCTGATGAGGAAGTTGAGCTTGCAAAACGTATGGAAGCCGGCGACGAGGAAGCTCAGAAGCGGCTTGCAGAAGCAAACCTGCGCCTTGTCGTAAGTATTGCGAAACGCTATGTCGGCCGTGGTATGCTCTTCCTTGACCTTATTCAGGAGGGTAATCTCGGACTTATCAAGGCTGTTGAGAAGTTCGATTACAACAAAGGATATAAATTCAGTACGTATGCAACATGGTGGATTCGTCAGGCTATTACCCGTGCTATCGCGGATCAGGCCCGTACTATCCGTATTCCTGTTCATATGGTCGAGACTATCAACAAGCTCATTCGTATCTCCCGCCAGCTCCTTCAGCAGCTTGGCCGTGATCCGTCCCCGGACGAAATCGCAAAGGAGATGGAAATCAGCGTCGACCGCGTACGCGAGATTATGAAAATCGCTCAGGAGCCTGTCTCCCTTGAGACACCTATCGGTGAAGAGGAAGATTCGCATCTCGGTGATTTCATTGAGGATCAGGACGCACCGGCTCCGGCTGATGCCGCATCCTTCACACTGCTCAAGGAGCAGCTTGAGGATGTGCTCGATACACTGACACCGCGCGAAGAACGTGTTCTCCGCCTGCGTTTCGGAATCGACGACGGCCGTTCCCGTACGCTGGAAGAGGTCGGACAGAACTTTGGCGTTACCCGTGAGCGTATCCGTCAGATTGAGGCGAAGGCTCTCAGAAAGCTCCGCCACCCGACCCGCAGCCACAAACTGCGCGATTTCCTTGACTGATTCAATTCAAAATACCGCTGTTCTTACGGACGGCGGTATTTTTTTCTGTGACGTAATAACATATTGCTTTCGGGAAAATGTTCATAATGTGTCATGTAAAACGCCTTTTATCCCGCCGTGAAATACATTTCATTGACGAAATCATAGGCAAACGGTATAATAAATTACCTGCAATCCTTGCAAAAATCCTAAAGGTGAGTGAAAAGCATGTCTCTTGCAAAAGAAAACGAGATTCAGAATATCGTAAATGAAATCCTTGATGACTATAAAAAGGACAGACCTATTGACCACGGTGAGTCTTCCACACAGATTGATGAAAAAGCTATCGTGGACGTCATTCAGAAGCTCCTGCGTATTTTGTACCCTGGCTATTACCGCCGCAAGTCGTACAGCCCGCATGATGATTACCGCAATCTTTCATATTTCATTGAGGTAATTGTATTCAAGCTCAGCCAGCAGGTTGCGGGAGTGCTTTCGACGCTGCCGGAATACGCGGAAGTAGAGGAGCCTGTCGTGCAGCGTGAGGCGCAGAGACTCGTTTTTGAGTTCCTGCACCGTATTCCGAAGCTGCGTGACTATGTGAACTCCGACCTTGAGGCTGCTTTTGACGGAGACCCTGCTGCAAAGAGCATGGACGAAATAGTTCTGGCGTATCCGGGGCTTATTGCCATTACCATTTACCGTATCGCACATGAGCTTTTCACATTGCGTATTCCTTTGATTCCGCGCATGATGACGGAGTATGCCCACAGCCGCACGGGCGTGGATATTCACCCGGGCGCTACAATCGGCAGATATTTCTTTATCGACCATGCGACAGGCGTTGTGGTTGGCGAGACTTCCATAATCGGTGACCATGTAAAGCTCTATCAGGGCGTTACCATTGGCGCGCTTTCAACTCGCGGAGGCCAGAAGCTCAAAGGCAAAAAGCGGCACCCGACCATCGAGGACAATGTCACGATTTATTCGGGTGCGTCCATACTCGGCGGAGATACCATAATCGGACATGACTCCGTAATCGGAGGCAACTCCTTCATTACGCAGTCCATCAATCCGGGCACCCGTGTCAGTATCAAGAATCTTGAGCTGCAGCTTGACGAGACTCATCACGAGACTATCAAGAGCAAGGATTTGTCGCCTGAGGGCTGGATTTATACAATCTAATAAAAAATGCAAAGTCTGCGGATACCCTTCGCAGACTTTTTTCAATGGTGGAAATGTGATAGAATGAGTCGTAAATGTAGGAGAAAGTTTGAAAGGGAGTATTGTGATGAGTGAAGAAAACTGCAGCCATGACTGCTCAAGCTGCGGCGTAGAATGCGGTTCGCGTACGGCGCCTCAGAGTCTTTTAGTTAAACCGAACGAACTGTCAAAGGTAAAGCATGTCATTGCCGTCATGAGCGGCAAGGGCGGTGTCGGAAAATCCTCCGTTACATCGCTGGCAGCGTGCCTCATGAGCCGTGCAGGTTATCATGTGGGTATTCTTGATGCTGACGTGACAGGACCGTCCATTCCGAAGATGTTCGGAGTAAAGGGAGAGCTTCGCGGTACGGAGAGCGGCGCTTATCCTCTGCCCAGCGACGGAGGAATCGACCTTGTTTCCATCAATCTCATGCTGCCGAACGAAGACGACCCTGTCGTATGGCGCGGTCCGGTTATTTCGGGAGTTATCAAGCAGTTCTGGTCGGAGATTATCTGGCAGGATATTGACTATCTCTTTGTAGATATGCCGCCGGGAACGGGCGACGTTCCTCTGACGGTGTTCCAGTCGCTGCCGGTTGACGGCATTGTTGTCGTCACCTCGCCTCAGGATCTCGTTTCCATGATTGTTAAAAAAGCCGTAAACATGGCAAGTATGATGAATGTTCCTATCCTTGGACTCATCGAAAACATGTCCTTCTTCCGCTGCCCGGACTGCGGCAAGGAACACCATCTTTTCGGCGAAAGCCATCTGCCGTCTATCGCAGCGCAGTATGACCTGCCTGTTATCGGACATGTGCCTCTCGACCCTGTGCTGGCTGATGCCTGTGACCACGGCAAAATCGAGAGCTACGATGCTCATTATCTCGACAGCCTGCAGGAAATCCTCGAAAAGCTGCCGGAAAAAGAATAAATTAACATCAGCTGTGGCAGATGAACGCTCATTTGCCGCAGCTTTTTTATTTCCATGTTAAGCTGACTGCCTGTGTATGATTCAGGTCAGTATTGTTGCAGGAAAGACTGAGTGTGTAATAAAATAAAAGTATGATTGAAGGAGGTGCTGCTGTGAAGAAGGTTCGGATTACTGTTATGCGCAAGGCCTGTTACGAAGACCTGATGGCGAAATACGAGAATCCCATTGAGCACGCCTGCGATATCCGGGAGGGGCAGGTATTTATTGCCGACGGATGGAAACGCCCTGAGGGCTTTTGTGAGAGTGCATGGGAAACTATATCTCCGTTTGTTATGGCTTTGGCGCACGGCGCAGAGGACTTTTACGACGGATGGATGAAGGATAAGCGGTCAGCCATGATATCATGCAATGACGGTTTTCGCCCTGTCAGCTTTCTGTTGGAGGCGGTGGACGAGGAAGTATGAAAATACTTGTAGATGCTGATGCTTGTCCTGTGGTGAGACAGATTGAAGAAATAGCCGGGCGGCACAGCGTTCCCGTTACTTTGCTGTGCGACACGAATCATGTCATGCGCTCGGATTACAGTGAAGTCCGTACCATCGAAGCCGGGGCAGATTCAGTAGATATAGCACTTATAAATCTTTTGCGTGCAGGAGATGTAGTCGTTACCCAGGATTACGGCGTGGCTGCGATGGCGCTCGGCAAGAAAGCCTATGCCGTGCATCAGAACGGCTGGGAGTACACGGACGAAAATATAGACCGCCTGCTCATGGAGCGGCATATCGCGAAAAAGGCGAGGCGGGCCTCGAAAAAGAATCATCTGAGCGGACCAAGGAAGCGCACTGAAGAGGATAATGAGGCATTCAAGGCGCGGTTTGAAGCACTGCTTCTGCGGCTTTTGGAGCAAAACTGAATTTGTAAATTTACACGGAGACATAGACGCAAAAATGCGTTTATGTCTCCGTTTTTATGCTATAATTGTGACTATAATAGTATAAAACTGATTTCGGGAAATATGGATTATTGCGTTAATAAAAATCGTAGAGGAGTGAGCCTGTATGAAGGGGCGTACAGGAAGATTGGCGGCACTTTTCGGGATTGTTTTCAGCGTTTTATTTTATTTCGGCGCACATGCATATATGCAGGAAGCGGATTCCTCATCAGGCAGGATTGTCCACGTAGGTATTCTGCCGCAGCGCGGATATTCCGTGCTTCAGGAGGACGGCGTTGCGACGGGCTTTGATGCGGAGTATATGTATAAAATAGCGCAGTATGCCGGATTTAAGATTGACTACCATACGTACAAGGATTTTCGTGAGCTTCTTTCTGCATTGGAGGACGGAGAGATTCAGATTGCGCTGGGAATATCCCAGACTGATGAGCGCAGGAGACGGTTTATTTTTACGGACAACTGGATGAACCGCGGACAGATGAGTATACGTGTTCGCACGGATGATAAGCGCTATGATTACGGAAATGTGCAGAAAATCGACGGTATGCGCTTGGGAGCAATCCGTGGCTCGGTCATGCTGACAAGAGCGGAAAAATGGGCGGAAAATACAGGAATCCATCCGGATTTTCTGCTGTATGAAAATGTGGACTCGCTTGGTGACGCGCTTCATGACGGAGAAATTGACGGCGCGGTTGTCGGCGGTATGATGCTTGCGGACAACTACCGCGCAATCATGCGTGTATCGACGGATTTGTATTATCCCGTACTGAACAAAAATGAGCAGCAGCTCCGGCTTGAGGTGGATAGGGCGATGAACCGTATCCTCAGAGAAGAACCTCTCTATCCGGAGAAGCTTAAAATAAAATATCTTCACGATGACCAGAGCCGTGTATTTTTCACGGAGGAAGAGGAAGCCTATCTGGCGGAGCATCCTGTTCTTCGCGTGGCGGTGGTAAATAAACTTCCACCCTTTTATGTAGCGAAAAAGGACGGCAGCTGCAAAGGAATTGTCCCGGATTATTACCGTATTATGGCATCGCGGCTCGGAGTGCAGGTACAGTTTACCGTCTATGCCAGCCGTGAGGAGGCCATAGATGCCCTGCATCGTGGTGATGCAGATGTGTTGGGTATCACAACAGAGGACGTTATCGCTGCATCGAAGGAAGGACTTGTTCAGACAAAGACATATTTTTCCTTTCCGGTATTTCAAATCAGCCGTTCCCGCGTGGATAATGTCAATCGGGCTGCTGTACTGAGCTTTCTGCCGGAGCATATACGAAGGGAAATCAAAGAACGATTCGAGGACCTTCATTTTGTAGAATATACGGACACAAAAGCATGCTTTGAAGCATTGGAAAACGGAGAAGTCGATTCGATGTTCTGTACCGTTGTGCAGATGAATTCTTTTATGAGCCGTTTCCGTCCCGTCGGGTACATTATCGAAGGCATAGGGAATATTTCCGTCGACTGCACGGGTGAGGTTCTGCGGGAAAATATAGTTCTGGGTTCAATATTGAGCAAGGCATCAATGACTGCTGCAAACGAAGTGGCGGGAATTATTGACCGCAATGTATATATGGAGCCGACACTCAGAGGACTTTTACAATCTCTGCCTATTCAGTGGGTTGTTGTGTTCTTTGCTGTTTTCCTGCTTATTATGTGCCTGAGTGCGTATGATCATTATTCGGCAGAAAGGGAAAAGGTGCTGGCAAACCTTGCAAAGAAGCAGGCTGCCTTGGACGCCGCAGAACAGGCGCGAAGAGCGGAAAGCAGCTTCCTGTCCTCTATGAGCCATGATATACGTACACCTTTGAACGGTATTCTCGGATATACGCATCTCGCGAAGAAATCTGAAAACATGGGGGAGATTCGCCAGTTTCTTGACCGTATTGACGGGTCGGGACATCTGATGCTGGATATCGTAAATGACATTCTCGACCTGTCCAAGATTGAAAGCGGCAAGATGCAGCTGATATCTGACTGGTTTGATATTCGCGAGCTTTTCAAGGCAATCGAATCCTCCATCTCCATGAACGCGGAAACGAAGGATATAGAATTTACATCTGAATTTGACGTGCCGGAGGGACTGTATATCTGCTCGGACCGTCTGCGTATCCAACAGATTGCCATGAATCTTTTGAGCAACGCGATAAAATATACGCCCGCAAGCGGTCACGTCCGCTGGGAGCTCTCCGTGCACAGAGAGGGTGAGCAGTGGATGCTCACGGAAATATTTAGTGACGACGGCATAGGCATGAGTGAGGACTTTCAGGAAAAGATGTTTGATGTCTTTACCCAGGAAAACCGCTCAGAGATGAAAGACGTGCAGGGTACGGGTCTGGGGCTTTCAATCGTCAACCGGTTCGTTGAACTGCTGGGCGGAACGATTGCGGTAAAGAGCCGCCTGCATGCAGGCACGACGTTCACAGTGCAGATTCCTGTCCGGGCGGAGTATAGGGATAAGAAAGAAAAACAGGACGAAGCGGTGGAAGCTGTTCCGCAGGATTTACTGAAGGGAGTTCCTATCCTTCTCTGTGAAGATAATGAAGTCAACGCCGAGCTTGCGAAATTCCTGCTTTCTGATTATGGGGCAGATACTATTGATTGGGCGAAAAACGGTGCGGAAGGCGTTGAAATGTTCAAGAAGAGTGAGGAAGGGTACTATAAGCTCGTCCTTATGGATTTAAGAATGCCTGAAATGAACGGATTTGACGCTGCAGAAAATATCCGTGGGCTGGACCGTGCGGATGCAAAGAAAACACTCATCATTGCTATGTCGGCTGATGCTTATGAATCAGATATAAAACACTGTACTGAGGTCGGCATGAACGCGCATATCAGCAAGCCAATCAATCCTGATACACTGATGCGCACGATTGCAAAATTTTGTAACGAAAAAAGATGAGGATTACCTAAACGGTATTCCTCATCTTCTTTAATTGCCGGACGGAAGCTTTTTCACAACAGCGTCCATGAACGGCCGTGTGAATTTGAAAATAATTGCGCTTTTTTGAGGTGTATCCTTTATGTCATCGAATACTATGCACTGCGACAGAAATCCGAACTCATTGTTTCTTGCGTATGCCATATCACGCAGGTCCTCAAAATCTGTTCCCATAGCTTCCTTTGTGTATCCCAGCGCGCTGAGCTCATCATAGGAAAGAGCGATTTCACCGTTATCAGGGACAAGCTTCTTCAGCCGTTCCAGAGCTGTACCGAATATGTTTTTCATAGCCTCTTCATAAGATACATGATTTTGTTCCTGCATGATGTACCCCCTGCGCGTGGTTTTTCTTTTCATATCGTATCATGGCACAGTCTTTTGGGCAATGGAGCGACAAAATAAACGGCATGGATTTAATGATTATGACTGCTGATGGGTAGAAACCGTGAGCTCAGTGTGGTATAATATCACAGGTTATTTACTTTTAATGAAAGTTATTGTTAAAGGAGCGGTTCTTGCATGTCAGGACATTCTAAGTGGGCAAATATCAAACGTAAAAAAGGCGCAAACGACGCAATCCGCGGAAAGATTACGACGAAAATCGGCCGTGAAATCACGATTGCCGTCCGTATGGGCGGTCCGGACCCGGTCGGAAATATGCGTCTGAAGCTGGCTTTGTCGAAGGCAAAGGCCAATAATATTCCGAAGGACAACATTCAGCGTGCCATCAAAAAAGGCCAGGGTGCTGCGGACGGTGCTAATTACGAAGAGTTCACATACGAGGGTTACGGTCCGGGCGGAGTTGCAATGCTGCTCGATATCATGACCGATAACCGCAACCGTGCGGCTGCAGATGTACGGCATCTTTTCTCCAAGCATGGCGGAAACCTCGGCGAAACAGGCTGCGTTTCGTGGATGTTCAAACAGAAGGCTGTTTTCGTTGTCGAGAAGGAAAAATTCGAGGACGAAGATGCTCTGATGGATATCGTTCTTGAGGCCGGCGCAGAGGATATGAAGGCTGAGGACGATGTGTTTGAAATCACGGCTGAGCCGGGCGATTTCAACGCTGTTGAGGCTGCTCTTGCTGAGAAGGGTATTGAGACTGCATCTGCTGAAATCACGATGGTTCCGGACACGACAGTTCACCTCGAAGGCAAAGACGCACAGAAGATGCTCGACCTCATCGATGCTTTTGAAGAGTCCGATGATGTGCAGAATGTCTATGCAAACTATGAGATTGACGAGGATTCCCTCGAAGGCTGATTTCAAGGCTATACGGCACCCGGAGTAATCCGGGTGTTTTTTTACTGCAACCTTTGGTATAATTAACAGAGTATTTGTTCTAAAAAGGAGCGGTTGAAAGAAATATGCTTGTACTGGGAATCGACCCGGGTACTGCTATCTGCGGCTATGGTTTTGTGGAGGCTGCGCAGGGCAGCCGGCTTATTCCACATGAATATGGAGCGATTTTAACGAGTCCGAAGGCACGTATGCAGGACAGGCTGATGAAGCTTTACGATGAGCTTGACGCGCTCATCAAAAAATATAAGCCTGACGCTATGGGCGTAGAGCAGTTGTTTTTCAATCGCAATGTAACCACGGCGATTCCGGTAGGACAGGCAAGGGGAATCGTGCTTCTTGCGGCGGCAAAGAACAACATTGAGCTTGTGGAGCGTACGCCGCTGCAGATAAAGCAGTCTGTCACGGGTTACGGAAAAGCTACAAAGGAGCAGGTCATCTATATGGTTACGAAGCTCCTGCACCTTCCGGAGCCGCCGAAGCCGGATGATACGGCGGACGCGCTGGCGGCGGCAATATGCACGCTGCATTGTTTGGACAGTATTCGATGGAGGAACGGGTAATCTATGATAGGATTTCTTCGCGGCAGAGTCGCGCATCTTTTTGCTGACTGCTGTCTTTTGGACGTAGGCGGGGTTGGATACCGCGTATATATCGCGTCGGCAACGCGCAGCCGTCTTCACACGGGTGAGGAAGCGACGCTTTTTACACATCTTTCGGTCAGGGAAGATGCTTTGACTTTATATGGTTTTTTCAGCCAGGAAGAATATGATGTTTTTGAGCAGCTTATTTCGGTGTCGGGAATAGGCCCAAAGGTTGCTCTCGGTATTTTATCGTCTATTACGGTGGATAAGCTCTGCGCGGCTATTCACGGTCAGCAGCTTACTGTTTTGACGAAGCTCCCCGGAATAGGAAAGAAATCTGCTCAGAGACTTATTCTGGAGCTGAAGGATAAAATTGCCGCAGGCTCGGAGTCTGCGGATTTGGAGGATGTTTCGGATATGCCTGTTGTCGGAGACGATACTGTTTCCGAGGCATCGGCGGCGCTTCTTTCTCTCGGATATTCGCAGGCGGAAATCGATCCAGTACTGCGGCGCGCGGGTGAAGGAATGGATTCTGCGACGCTCATTCGTTTTGCTTTGAGCGAGTTCGGAAAACGGAAGTAATCGGTAAGGAGGGAACTGCGTGGAGCTGACTAAGGAAGAGGAAGGCCGTATCGTCTCAATGGAGGCACAGTCTGCGGACGACTGGCAGTACAGCCTGCGTCCTCGAAAGCTCAACGAATATATAGGGCAGGATAAGGTCAAGGAGAACCTTTCCGTTTTTATACAGGCGGCGTTAAAGCGCGGTGAAGCGCTGGATCATGTCCTTCTGTACGGGCCTCCGGGACTCGGAAAGACGACTCTTGCCGGCATCATCGCAAACGAGCTGGGAGTAAATTTCCGTGTAACCAGCGGTCCTGCAATCGAGCGCTCGGGAGATTTGGCGGCTCTTTTGACGAATCTCGGTGAGCGTGATGTGCTTTTTATAGATGAAATTCATCGCCTTTCCCACAGCGTGGAAGAGGTGCTTTATTCCGCCATGGAGGATTTCGCTTTAGATATCGTTATCGGAAAAGGTCCGAGCGCGCGGTCTATACGCCTGGATATTGCGCCATTTACGCTTGTTGGCGCGACGACAAGGGCAGGTGCTCTTGCTGCACCGCTCCGCGACCGTTTCGGCGTTATTGAGCGGCTTGAATACTATAAGCCTGAGGCACTGGTCGAAATCATAAAGCGCGCGTCGGAGATTCTGCAGATTCCCATTGACGATCACGGAGCTGAGGAAATAGCACGCCGTTCGCGTGGAACGCCGCGTATTGCGAACCGCCTGTTGAAGCGTGTCCGCGACTTTGCGCAGGTGGACGGAAAAGGAACAATAACGTCGGATATTGCCGACAGGGCACTCAGCCGTCTTGAAGTAGATAAAGCGGGCCTTGACCGTACGGACCGCCGTATGCTTGAGTCCATGATTCATAAATTCGGAGGCGGCCCGGTTGGCCTTGATACTATCGCGGCAGCCATAAGCGAGGAGCCGGATACCATCACTGATGTGTACGAGCCTTTCCTGCTTCAGATGGGCTTTTTGATGAAAACACCGCGTGGACGTGTTGTCACGCGGGCGGGGTATGAGCACATGCATGTGCCGTATCCGGAGTAAGGGAGAAATAAAATGAAGCTATTGCTGCACATGTGCTGCGGACCGTGTTCATGCTATCCGGTCAAGCGGCTTCGCGAGGAAGGTATCGAGCCTGTGGGATTTTTTTTCAATCCCAATATCCATCCGTATAAGGAATGGAAAATGCGGCTTGATACGGCGAAGGAGTTTGCAGAGAAGGTAAAGATGGAAATACATACGGACGAGGAATATCGTATCCGTGATTTTTTGAGAAAGGCGCTGCCACTTGAGGCCGAAACTACAGAGGAAGCCGTCCGTATAGCGGCTGAGGGAGGCTCGAAGGCGCGCTGCCGTATGTGCTACAGCTGGCGGCTGGGTGAAGCGGCACGGTATGCAGCCGAAAACGGCTATGACGCATTTACCTCGACACTTTTTTACAGTATTTACCAGATGCACGATTTGATGAAAGAAACGGCTGAACGCTATGCTGAACAGTATGGCGTGAAATTCTTTTATGAGGATTTCCGTCCGGGCTGGCAGGAGGGAATCGACATCTGTCAGTCTCTTGAATTGTATCGTCAGCCATACTGCGGATGTATCTTCAGCGAAGAGGAACGCTACAGCAAGGCGATACAAAAAGCACATAAGAAGCTGATGAAAGCAAAGAAGGCTGAACGTCTGAAGATGGAGCAGGAGGGATGAGATGAAACGGAATTGTCTTAAAGCATTTGCCGTATGTCTTATGATGGCATTATGGCTGCTTCCGGCCATGGTGATGGCTGCTGCCCCGTCAAAATCCGACAAAGCGGCGAAAATGCCCGACAAGGGTGTTATAACAGGCACGTCAACGCCCAAGGCAGAGACTAAACCTGCAGAAACAAAAGCACCCGAAGCAAAAGCATCTGAAACAAAAGAGTCCGAGAAGAAAACTGCCGACACTAAACCGGCTGCGCCCAAGACATCTGAAAATAAACAGGGCACCTCTTCTAAAAAGCCTGAGCCTGTTCTTCGTGTGGGACTTGCAGAAGGACAGACTTCCGCTGTATTTACCGCGAACAATGATTTCGTTGTGCGCGAGGGCGGCGGCAAGGGACTTGCGAAATATACCCACAAGGATAAAATTACAATCACGGTAAAGAACCGTCAGCTTTTGTTGAACGGCAAGGCTGTTTCGGCGAAAAAGATTGTGCTGAAAGCACCTAACGAATACGAAAATCTTGTTTTTTCGTATAATGACTCGAAATACCGCGGTACTTTTGAGATTGTCCTTAAGGGCGGCAGCTTTACCGTCATCAACCTCGTAAAGCTTGATGATTATGTAGGCGGCGTTATCAATGAGGAAATGGGAGAAGGCTGGCCTGCTGAGGCGCTTAAAGCACAGGCTGTGGCAGCACGTACCTTTGCTCTTTACACGGTAGGGGAAGAAAAGCATTCAGAGGACGGCTACGATGTCTGCACGACAACGCATTGTCAGGTTTACGGCGGCGTTTCTTCAGAGTCCCGTGACGCTTTGGCGGCGGTATCTGCTACACGCGGAGAAGTAATGACCTACAACGGCGAGCCTATTTATGCGGCTTTTCATGCTTCCTCCGGCGGACGTACCGCGGCAAGCGGTGAGACGGGGACAGATCTTCCGTACCTTAAATCCCGTCCTGACCCCGAGGATTCGGAAAATCCGAATCAGGAGTGGAAGATTTCCGTGCCTGTGAAGAAGCTTGTTGATGAGCTTCGCGCAGCGGGATACAACGTAGGTACACTTAAACGAATTGAGATTTCTCCGCTTGATATGAAGGGCGGCAAGCTTGGAAAGGACAGATTTTCTTCCTATAGGGTGAAATCCGTTAAGTTTGTCGGTACACTCAAAACAGTAGATGTTCCGGGAACAAAGCTGCGCTGGGAATTTGACCTGCACAGTACCCTCTTTGATATCTGCTATGGCAGCGGAAAAACCATGAAGCCGAACAAGACGGGAAAGATTGATATCACAAACCGTGCGGGAGAGACGGTCACCTTTGTCGGTGCAGGCTGGGGCCACGGCCTCGGACTTTCCCAGTGGGGAGCGCGCGGCATGGCTGAAAAGTATAAATACCGCGAAATTCTGGCACGGTATTATACAGATGTAAAGATTGAAAAATTATTTTGATTGAAGGAATAAAGAAACATGTTATTATCTGATTTTGACTACGACCTTCCGGAGGAACGCATAGCTCAGACTCCGGTAGAGCCGAGAAATTCTTCGCGTCTTATGGTGCTCGACCCGGTGGAAAAGACCATCGAGCATCAGCATTTCTACGACCTGAAGAAATACCTTGAGCCGGGTGATACGCTGATATTCAACGATACCCGTGTAATGCCCGCTCGTCTTATAGGACACCGCGAGCCAACGGGCGGACGTGTAGAGGTATTCCTGCTTCGAAGAATCAGCGGAGATACTTGGGAGACTCTTGTTCAGCCGGGAAAAAAAGCGCGCAAGGGAACAACAGTAAAGTTTAGTGATGAGCTTTCCTGTGAGGTTATGGACAATACGGACTTTGGCGGACGTATTGTGAAGTTCTCATACGAAGGCATTTTCGAAGAAGTGCTGGACCGTCTCGGAGAGACACCGCTTCCACCGTACATCCACGAAAAGCTGCAGGACAAGGAGCGCTACCAGACGGTGTATAACCGTGAGGAAGGCTCCGCAGCCGCGCCTACAGCGGGCCTGCATTTTACGAAGGAGCAGATGGAAGACCTCAAGGCGTACGGAGTAAATCTGGGTTTCCTGACGCTGCATGTGGGACTGGGTACGTTCCGTCCCGTGAAGACGGATACTATCGAGGAGCATCAGATGCACCGCGAGTATTACTCCATTTCAGACGAGACAGCAGACCTCGTCATGCGGACGAAGGCTGCGGGACACCGTGTTATTGCGGTTGGTACGACATCCATACGCACATTGGAGTCTGCCGCGACCGCAAAGGGAAAGATTGCAGGAAAATCTGATTCTACGGAGATCTTTATATATCCGGGGTATGATTTTAAGATAGTAGATGCCATCATCACGAATTTCCATCTGCCGAAATCTACACTTATCATGCTGATAAGCGCGTTCGCAGGCCGTGAGTTCGTACTTGATGCATATAAAACGGCAGTAGAGGAAAAATATAGGTTCTTTTCCTTTGGTGACGCAATGTTTATCAAGCGTCAGCCGAATAAGTAAAACATGTTTTTAGGGAGGGGCTTTTGTGAGACATAGTACTGGGTTGTGTGTGCTGTTTGTGGTAGTAGGTGCGATTCTCGGAGGACTGCTCGGGAATCTCTTATCTAACGTGGATGCGCTTTCGGGCTTTATGCCGTATCTCACGCAGAGCTTTCCGGTGTTTGATATGGCACCTGTCACGGTAAATCTTTATGTTATAAAGCTGACGGTCGGTCTTGCTTTTATGCCGAACTTTATGAGCATTCTCGGCATTGTGCTGGCACTGTTTCTTTTCCGCCGCTACTGAGGAGGATATAAATGATATATCTGGCTTCGGGTTCGCCGCGCAGAAAAGAGCTTTTGACGCAGGTCGGATGTCGTTTTGAGGTTGTTAAAAGCGATGCGGAGGAATGCAAGGATTCGTCCGTACCGCCTGATGAGCTTGTGCAGGAAAACGCATGCCGCAAGGCAGAAAAGGCAGCGGCAGAGCTTGGCGGGGACTGTGCCGTGCTTGGTGCTGACACAGTAGTCGCTCTTGATGGAAAGATTTTTGGAAAACCTAAGGATAAAGAGGATGCGTCCCGAATGCTGAGAGAGCTTTCGGGGCGTTCCCATGAGGTCTATACAGGCATTGCTTTTGTGGTGAAAGGCAAAACGTACCGTGCCGCAGAACGTACTCTTGTTACTTTCCGTCAGATATCCGACAAGGAAATCGAGGAATATATTGCCACAGGAGAGCCTATGGACAAGGCAGGAGCTTATGCGGTACAGGGGCTTGCCGCGAAGTTTATTCCGCGCATTGAAGGCTCGTTTTCTAACGTAGTCGGTCTGCCGCTGGCGGCGGTAGACGCGCTTGCGCAAAAAGCGGGGGTAGAGCTTTATGAGCGTACTCGTTCGTGACCTCCCGGAGGATGAAAGGCCCCGCGAAAAGCTGCTTCAGAATGGCGCTGACAGCCTGTCAGATATTGAGCTTTTGTCTATTCTTTTGCGCACAGGAACAAAACAGCGCTCGGTAATCCGTGTGGCTGAGGAAGTGCTTGCAAAATATAAGGACAAGGGAATTCATGCCATATCCCAGATTTCTCCACGGGATATTTCCACGATTCCTGGAGTAGGGCCTGCAAAGGCTGCCACAGTAATTGCGGCAGTAACCCTGGGGAAGCGTATCGCTACGCGTGAGGCGAAAGAGGTAAAGACTATCCGCGGACCGAAGGATGCGGCGGACTATGCTATGCCGCTTCTGAGAGATGAGGTGCAGGAGCATTTTGCTGTAATGCTGCTGGATATGAAGAACCACATTATGCACATGCCCATAGTAACTACAGGCACGCTTTCAGCATCTGTCGCACACCCGAGGGAAGTATTCAGGCAGGCGATTGAGCACTCCGCGGCAAGTGTGATTCTCGTACATAATCACCCCAGCGGAGACACACACCCAAGCCGCGAAGATATTCAGGTAACGAAACGCATGATAGAGGTGGGCAAAATCATGGATATTCCTGTGCTTGACCACATTATCATAGGCGACAACGATTTCTGCTCCCTTAAAGAAGATGGATTTTTGAACTGATAATGACGAAAACAGACAGCAGAGTAACATTTGTTACATACTGCTGTCTTTGTTTTATGGTAGGATAGAATAAAGGACAGGAGGGTTTCGTATGCATAAATGGAAAATTGTTGTTTCATCTGTGACGGGCAATACAAGAAAAATAGCTGATGCAATGGCCGAAGCCGTTGGGACGTCCGCAGTTGACTTAAAGGACACTCTGCCTGAAGCGGAGGGCGCGGATATAGTCGCCGTTGGATTTTGGCTCTGGCGGGGCGGCCCGGACCCGAAAACAGCAGAATTTCTGTCAAAGCTTCATGACACGAATGTTGTTCTTTTTGCAACGCACGCGGCAGATGCGAAAAGTGAGCACGCTGTTACGGCGCTTGCGCGGGCAGCATATAATGTCGGCCCTGATTGCAATATAATCGCCACATTCAGCTGCCAGGGACAGGTGTCGGAGGCAGTGCTCGCCCGCAGGGCAAAGCTCCCCAAGGACGACCCGCATACAAAATCGAAAGGCTGGATTACATCAAAGGGACACCCGAACGCGGACGACCTCCACGAAGCAGCAGAGTTTGCAAAGAAGGCAGACCACAAGCTTGAGCTTTTGAAGAAATTTATGGAGAAAGGGAAAAAATAAAATAATGGCGCCGGAGGGGCAGAAGATTGTTTCCTCCGGTTTTTTCATTTTATGATACTATTATAGTTAAAGGAAATGAGAGGGGAGGTGTTCTTGTGGGAAGTGTCGAGCTTTTTGAAAGGGATAGTCAAAGCCGATGGAGAAAGGCGGTTTTTCTTTCGGTTTTGCTTCACGCAGGAGCATTTGCCGTATTTAACTATTTTGCACCTGTTATGCAGCCTCA
>NZ_CDXDFU010000099.1:0-6987 GCF_978017985.1 Schwartzia sp. (in: firmicutes)
AAGGCTTTGATGATATTTGCCCAGATTGGACGGGATGCACGCAGTTTCGCAATCTGCATGAAGAAGTTCGCGCCCATGGAAATACCGAAGAAAATCTGTCCTGCCGCCTCTTTGATTGTAAGGCCGCGTTTCATGAGCTGACGGATATATTCTACAGCGATGGCGAGTACATAAGCCGTATCCTGTACATCGCTTGCACCGCCGCGGGAGAATACGTCATCACGAACCATGATTGTGCGAAGGCTCGGTGCGTTTTTGATGGCCCATTTTGCCGTTTCCGCCATCTCATCGTAGAGCTGATCGAGCGAAGCATAGTTCTTTCCGTTTTCGACGAGTTGACCGATCGGGTCGGCACCGACGAAGCCGGTGAGCTTTGAAAGTTTCTTACCGCAGGCATTGAATTTTGCTGCGACGCCTGCGAGCATTGGAAGTGCCGAAGCGCCTGCATAGATATAAAGTGGATACTCATCAAGTTTGAGGCCGTCGAGAAGTGTATGGATATCATCGAGGGTCGTTACACTGCAGCCGTCATCCCCGACTTTTTCCGCGTCTTTCACGTCCTGATTCAAAAGAGTAGCCTTGTCGAGACGAACATTGTAGACTGTGGAGCCTTTTTCGATCTCGAATTTGAGAAGCTCATTGTTCTCTTTAGGCAGGGTTTCATCGCACGACTGTGCAATACCCCACGGTTTGCCTACATATCCGCTGACATTAGTGCCACGCAGATAATCGCCCATACCCGGATAAGATGCCTTCGGAAGGATATCCTCTGTGTGCTTGCGCGTGTACATCGGACTGAATGTAATCCCTTCGTAGGTCTTCGTAAACATGACTTTTTCAAACGGTGCTCCCTTGAGCAGCGCTTCACAAGCCGTTTTCCATTCCTCATCGGTCGGCGGAGTGAACTCGTCAAAAGTCACTTCCGGGAAGTCTGTCTTGCTCTCTGCTTCTTTTAAGATTGCCTGCAGGTCAAGTTCTCCTTCCTTCTTTACCTCTTCCATTAGAACCCTCCTTCTAAAAATAAGCTTTTGGGCATTTAAGGTGCCCCCTTCTCTTTTACCGAAATCCATGCGTACTCTCTGCCTGCGAAACAGAATACCCGGATTTCAAAGTAAAAAAAACGGTCCGCGTGACGAGTCGCAGACCGAATAATGCATCGGGGCTCATTTTCAGGCCAATAAATAAACCGGCTTAATAAATTAAGCCGGAGACTTATACTATGCCAAAATGGTCGCCCATACACAGCATCGAATCTCCTCCCCATCAATCGCGGGTGCAAGCACTCAACGGTGAGTGCTAACGGTGATTGCCGAGAAAGGCAGGTATCCTGGCTCAGGTTCATGGCCCTTCACCGCCTTCCCGGAAAATCTTCCAGTGGCATCTTGGTGGGGGCTCCCCTATACAGTGGCGGGACCGCTCCGGCTTATCCGGATTCCCTATTGCGCTTTGCAGCACCTTTCTCCATTGCTATTCCGTTGTCAGATTCATAGTAGTCGTTTCGAAATTTTTTGTCAATAGAGAATTTATATAGTTCGATAAATATACTTAATCCCATACGGGTATAACGGTTGTATACGATAACTACCCGGTATTACCCGGTTTTCAGTGATTTTCAGCGATTTTTTTCACGAAAAAGATGTCCATTGTCGTATGAGGGCTGTTTCCTAATGGTTTTTCAAGGGATTTGTAACCCTTGCCTCTATAAATTCTAACTGCATTTTCAAGATTATGGTGCGTTTCAAGGTAAAGCGTATAGTAGCCATCCGCTTTTGCGTGACGTTCAACCGTCTCTATAAGCTTTGAACTCAGCCCTTTCCCGCGAAAAGCCGGAATGAGATAAAGCTTCTGCATTTCAGCAGTTTTAACCCCTTCAAATTCTGCATAGCCGCAGCCACCGACGATTTCCCCATCATCAGTTTCGCATATAAAATACCGCCGTCCTTTTGGGGCGTAATATTCACTGAATCTGTCCAGTTCAGGGTCATAATATGCCGTTCCCGGGAGATTGAGATGAAATTCCTCCAGAGTCTCGCGTATTATTCTTGCAATGGCAGCGTTATCGGATGCTGTGATTTCACGTATATTCATAATATCGTTCCTTTGTGTTATGACACCAAAAAGTAAGCGCTTACATTTTGGTGTTATATAGATTTTTTGGGGCAGTTAAGCATAGTGAGACGGTATTTCTCTTTTATATACACAAAAAAGCCGCCCCGAAGGACGGCCTTTCATGTCTGAAATCAGAATTTGATGCTGGATTTGAATGTGAAAGCATCAGAAGCCGGAATCTGAAGAGCAGCGCCCGTCTGCGGGTTGCGGCCCGTGCGAGCTGCACGATGGGACTGTTTGAATGTGCCGAAGCCGACAAGACGAACCTCGCCGCCCTTGCGGACAGAGTCAACAACAGTCACGAGAAGCGCATCGAGTACAGCCTTCGTATCTTTCTTGGATACTGCACCCTCAAGTTTCTCTGCTACTGCGTCAACGAGCATTCCCTTGTTAACGACTTCTTTTGCGCCCTTAGCAGCTGCCTTCGGTGCTGCTTTTGCTGCGACTTTTTTTGCTTTTTTTGCCATACGTGAAACGCCTCCTAAAAAATGTAGGTTTCTATAGGGTTTGGATTTCCATTGCCTATATTATACGCCAAAAACCTAGAAATTCCTGCAAGAAAATAAAAAAAAATCAAAAATTTTGAGGTTTTTTCTTGATTTTATGGGGTTTTAGCACATAATAGGGACTTTTTATCTACCTTTCCTCGGTCATTTAGGGGGATTTCAGCAACGAAACGAACCTTACCCGGGACCTCAACGGGCTTCAAAATCCTCTTAATTTTGCTTCGGATGTCTGCTTCGCTGATGTTTTTTTCAAGCACAATAAATGCAGCAGCATCCGTTCCTCGTATTTTATCCTCATATGGCAGGACTGCGCACGCGGAAACTCCCTGTATGGTAAGAAGCAGGTTTTCGATACGCTGGGTGCTGATTTTTACGCCGCCTTTGTTAATCCACGCATCTCTGCGTCCTTCAAAGATGAGTTCCCCGTTTTCGTTAAGGTGTCCGGTATCCTTTACTGTGAAAGGAATCTCTGCCCCGCTGATGTGGTATTTTGTATCGACGTATATGAGCCCGTCCTTTACGGTGAGGCCGATATCCGGGAAGGGCTTTCCGAGATTTCTGGGGTCTCGGTCCGGATCGTCGCAGACTGCATATGTAATGTAGTTGAGTTCGCTTGCGCCGTAGTAGAGAATGAGTTCTGCTTTTGGAAAAAGCCTTTTTAGGTCTTTTATGTTTTGGGCGGACAGAAGCTGTGAGCCCGTAAATATATGGCGTACCTCCGGGATAAAGCCGCGTACTGCCCCTGTAAGAAGAGTGAGCTTTGACGGTACAAGGTAAATTGTATCGGCATTTTCCTGTTGTATGAGTTTCGCCCACAGGCGGCAGCGCAAAGGTCTGCATGTGATAACTGTTCCTCCGGCAAACAGTACAGACAGCAGTGAGTTCATATTTCCAGTGAAGCTCAGGCTGCCATGGAGAAACATGCGGGTATTGTGATTTACCCCGAAAATCGGATTCTGTTTTGGGAAATACCCGGCCCAGCTTTCGTACGTTCTGTACATTACCTTAGGTGTTCCCGTAGAGCCGGAGCTGAGAACTCCGAGAATATCAGGCTCATTGTGAGGTACCGTGAGCTCATCCGAAGGTTCATACAGTACACTGTCGGCCGAAAAACGGAAAAGGCCCTGCAATTGGTTTTCCTTTATAATGGAAGCTGTTTCTTCATCTGTAAGGCCATGATGAAGAAGTATAGGAATAAGCCCTGCCTTCTGAAGTGAAAGAAAGGCAGTAAGCTGAAGCACGGCGGTATCGGCAAGCACAAGAAAGCTTCCACTGCAGTCCGCAGGGAGCTTTTGGCAAAGCGCATCACAGAGGTTTTCAAGGTCATTATATGTGTAATGAATAGAGTCTTCTGTGAGACATATTTTATCAGGCTGTTTTTTTGCCCAGTGGGAAAGGAGTTCGCAGTAGTTTCTCATAGCATCTCCACTCCTATGGCCTCGCCCATGCCCCCTGCCCCGGCAATGGAAAGGATCCCGCGGCCGCCGCCTGAGGATTCGAGAGCTTTGAGCAGATGTATAAGAAGAATTGCTCCTGATGCTCCGTAGGGATGTCCGTAAGCCAGTGCTCCGCCGAACCTGTTATAGATTTTACTGAGCGACGGATGCGCCCTTTCGAAAAGGACATCAATGACAGCAAAGGCTTCATTGAACTCTATTGCGGATAAATCTTCATATCTCATCCCAAGCCGCTCAAGGAGTACGTCTGCGGTACGCATTGCACCGCGCGGGCTTTCATGGGGATCTCCTCCGACAGAAGCCGTTCCAAGGATACGGGCGGCAGCTTTTAGACCATGAGCTTTGGCATAACGCTCTGAAACGAGAACCGCAAAGGCAGCACCGTCATTTATGAGACAGGAGTTTCCGGCATTTGTAACCGTATTTTCCCCGAAAAGGAGAGGCAGACGGTCTAAAAGCCGCTGGTTCATGCGCGGACGTATGCCGTCATCTTCACTCCAGCCGTCTATCGGAACAATGATATCTGACAAAACTTTATCTGCCTGAGCCTTTGCCGCACGGCGATGGCTTTCAAGAACCCATTTATCAAGCTCCGCTTTTGTTATGTGCTCGCTTTGAGCCGTTTTTTCGGCACCCTGCAGCATTGTGTCGGGGGAGAGCTCTTCCGGGGCAAACTGTGCCGTTTTATACGCTCCGTCTTTTCCCGGAGTTTTGCCATATCTGTCGTCGTTTTCCGAATAAATGCGTGTGGGCTGAAGAGAGGCGCTTTCCAGGCCGCCCGCGATAATGACATCATCCTGTCCTGATGCGATTTTTGCATAGGCAACAGACAGTGCGGCAGCCGCAGAGGCACACTGCATATCCACAGTCATTGCAGGCACACGTTCATCAATGCCTGCAGTAAGAGCCATAAGACGGGTGATATTGCCGCCTGTTCCTACCGCATTGCCTGCTATTATCCCTGAAATGTCCGTGAGATGATACTTTTTTATGAGCGCACTAAGTACCTCTCCTCCGAAGTTTTCGGGTTTTATGTATTTGAAATGACCGTTTTTCACAACAATGGGGGTCCGAAGACCCCCAAGTACATATACCTTTTCCATTTTTCTCACCGGTTTGCAAGAACTTTATTTACCTTTACTGCGATAAATGCGGCACCTACAGCCTTCATGATATCTCCCGGGATAAACGGGAAGACTGCCATTACAAGACCTTGCCAAAGCCCAACCTCCATTACGAGCATCATGGATATGAGACCGCCCACGTAAGAAAGGGGAACTCCGAATATGATGTTTACGAACGCATAACGTTTGAGATTGATGGCTTTGCCCTTAAAATAGCTTACAATCATATATGCAATCGGAAAAGCCAGATAGAAACCGCCCGTAGGCCCGAGCAGGGCGCCAAGTCCTCCCCTGCCGCCAGGGAAAATCGGAAGGCCGATTCCGCCCATCATTACGTATACGCAGATTGTGATAAAGGTCTGCTTCGGCGTGAGAACGAATGCAGTAACACCGAGGGCCATGGTAAGAGCGGTTACAAGCCCCGGGGTAAAAGGCAGCGGGAAGGAGATGAAGCCCGAAACACAGCAGAGCGCCACACAAAGCGCCATCTTGGTCATTGTCTGAACCTGTGATTCCTTGGATTGAACAGCTCCTTCTAGTGAAATGGTTGATTCCTGATTGACCATGTATATCCCTCTTATTCATCAAAGATTTATGTTAAAAATCATAGTGTCAGTGCACTGACAAGCTTATTATATCATGCGTACAGCAAACGTCAACTAATGGTTAGCATTAAGTTAACATTTATTATACGATATACATTTAATATGATGTGAAACTTTAATTTTTATTCATTGCGGCGGTTTTGCGCACATGATAGAATATGGGCAGTATTTGGAAGGATAACAGAAGGAGGAATAATCATGGGCAATCCGAAGTTATGCGTTGCCGGAGTCGGAGCTATAGGAACTCTTATTGCTGCCATGCTCGGTAAAAAATATGCAGATTCACTCAGCGTGATAGCGCGTGGAAAGCGTGCGGATTCATTCAGGGAAAAAGGTCTTGTCCTGCACAGTGATTTTTACGGTGAAGTTGTTTCACAGCCTGCAAATATTGAAGAAAACGGAGAAGCACTGGGCGTACAGGATTTTGTTTTTGTATGCGTCAAAAATTATTCTCTCGATGCAATTGCGAAGCAAATAGCGCCATGTATCGGACCTGATACGGTTATTGTTCCTGTTATGAACGGAATTGAACCCGGGGACAGACTCAGGAAGCTGTTTCCGCAGGCGCATGTGCTTGACAGCGTTATTTATACTATAACCGGGGCGCAGGAGGACTTTTCTGCGAAACAGTCGGGAACATATACATATATGTTCCTCGGGACAAAGGACAAGGACGAAACATCGGTAAATGCGGCCCATGCTCTGCATGAAATAATGAGGTCAGTTGATTTTGACTGCCGCTTTGCTGAGGATATCGAAGCGGAGATATGGAGAAAGTATATTTTGAACTGTGCCTTTAACACTATAACGGCACGCTATAAGACAAGTATCGGCCCTATCCGTGAGGATCCTGAAAAGCTGAAGGATATAAGGGGACTTTTTGAAGAGGCGTATGCGGTAAGCAAGGCTATAGGGATTTCCCTGCCTGAGGACCTGATTGAGAAGCAGTTTACCTTTATGACAACGAAGCAGTCTCCGAAAGCAACAAGCTCCATGGAACGCGATGTTTCCGCGGGACGTCCTACAGAGCTGGATGCTTTTCTCGGCTCGCTGATTCGCAAGGCAAAGGAATATAGTGTGGACGTTCCTGTCTGCACACGATATTACAATGAATTAAAAGATATGAGTATATGAATGGCTGAAATATATATACCCCATCTGCTTTAATGCAGATGGGGTATATATA
>NZ_CDXDFU010000100.1:0-1636 GCF_978017985.1 Schwartzia sp. (in: firmicutes)
AAAAACATCATTGACAATAACCCGCCCGGATGTAGGGCGCTCCAGAAAATTGATGCAGCGAACCAGCGTTGATTTTCCGGCTCCTGAAAAACCGATGATGCCATAAATCTCTCCATTATTTATAGTGATACTTACATCCTTAACTGCATCTACAGTCTTCCCCTTAAATTCGAAGCTTTTGGTAATATTTTCCAATATTATCATTTGACTCACCTTTCCCCATACTCTTAAATCCCCTTAAACGCAAAAAACCTGATAAAGCCACTGCAGTAAATGCAGTCGGCTTCATCAGGCTTCTGTGTTTCAGATCACCTTTTAATATAAAACATACAGATTATATATGTTTTTGTTTTTCTCATGATATCATGCGAATATCCCCTTGTCAACAGCATTCTTTCTACTTTTATCTTCCTCAAAGAAAAAGCCGTCGGAATTTCCGACGGCTTTACAGCTTTCGCGTTTATTACTTCTTGTCAATCTTCGTGATGTCTGCACCGAACCATTTTTCGGAAATCTTCGCCATGGTGCCATCCTTGCGCATCTCATCAAGCGCCTTCTGAACCTTGTCGCGAAGTTCTTTGTCATCCTTGCGGAAGCCTACACCGAACTGTGCGGACGGTCCGACCGTAACGTCGATTGCCTCAAGCTTGTTCGGGTGCTTCTGCATGTAGTAGCGTCCGATAATCTCATCACAGACGACAGCATCAATACGGCCGTTCTCGAGATCCATGAAAGCAGACATGTAGTCAGGATATTTCTTCAGTTCCTTGAACTTGCCGCTGACTTCTTTGTTGGAATCGAGATAATCTTCGATTGTACCGCCGCCGCTCTGTGTTGCAACAACCTTTCCTGCAAGTGTTGCTTCATCCTTAATATCCTGATTCTTGCCTGCGGCACGGAAAATAATGGAGCGATTGTTCATGTACGGGTCGCTGAACAGGATATTTTCTTTACGTTTCGGAGTGATATCAAGACCGTTCCAGAGCATATCAATACGTCCGCTCTTGAGCTCTGCCTCTTTGCTTGCCCAGTCAATAGGCTTGAATTCCACTTCACCGCCCATACGCTTAGCAGCCTCTGTTGCAAGATCAATATCAAAGCCTACGATTTTGTTGTTACTGTCGACAAATCCCATTGGCGGGAAATTATCATCAAGACCGAGCACGATTTTCTTGCCTGCTTCTTTTTTCTCAGGCGCCGCAGCTTTCTTTTCTCCGCCGCACCCTGCCAGCAGTCCCACTGCCAATGCCAGCATCATACAGATTGCCAATACCTTCTTCATTCAGAACCCCTCCATTAAAATCCTTTTCTACATTAAAGTGTTAATAAGGTCATTATACACAGGAACACAGAATTTGACAAGAAAAATTTTACGAAACGGTAAAATCATCTCCGGAAGTCCAATCGTAAGAGCCAAGGCAAATGTTTTGCCGTACACAGCAAAAGAGCGTGCCGCATTGTACGGCACGCCCGAAAAATCTGTTCAATTTTATTTCTGGTCCACTTCCACCGGCGAGACCTTTGCACGAATCACGCAGCAGACAACGGCAAGACACGCCACGCCTACCGCAAGACCAGCCCAACCGTTCTGTGTGAAACCGTCAACCAGGTATCCGATAAAGCTGCATGCAGCAAC
>NZ_CDXDFU010000101.1:0-2249 GCF_978017985.1 Schwartzia sp. (in: firmicutes)
CTCATAGACCTCCATGCCCTGCTTCTTCAGAGCCTCCATAGACTCAAGGTCGGCAGCCTTTGTTTCCTTGCGGATTTCATCACGCGTTTCGTTGGCAGCGTCCGTCAGAATCTTCTTCTGCTCTGCGGAGAGGCTGTCCCATTTAGCCTTATTTACTGCTACAACAAACTCGCAGAATGCGTGGTTCGTCATTGTAAGATATTTTGCAACCTCATAGATTTTGCGGCTGAACATAGCCGTTGTACCGGAGGTCTGACCGTCAATCGTGCCGCGCTGAATAGCCATGTAGACCTCGCCGGAGCCCATTGTTACAGGAGAAGCGCCAAGCGCCTTGATGGTTTCAGCAGGAATCTGGCCGTAGCCGCGGAGCTGCAGTCCCTTGAAATCCTCAGGCTTCTGCAGCGGACGTGCGTTGTTTGCGAACTGCACATAGCCGTAATCTGCCCACATCAGAGGATATACGCCCTTCTTTTCCATTTCCTCGCCGAGAGTCTTTCCAAGACCGCCGTCGATAGCCTTCGCAACGGAGTCGTAGTTCGGGAGCAGGAACGGAACGTCGAGGACGTTCAGAACCGGAACCACCGTCGTCCACATAGCCGTGGAGTTGAGGCCCATATCAAGGCCGCCCGACATGATGGCATCGTTCATGCTCTTATCCGTATAGAGCTGGCCCGCAGGATACGTTGTAACCGTAATCTGGCCGTTTGACTTCTCGTTTACGCGCTTTGCAAAACGCTCAATGCTCTTTGAAAGATGATGGTCAACCGGCAGATGATACGCGAGTTTAAGCTCCACCTTACCGCCCGCGCCGCCGCTCTGCGATGCGGATTTGCTCGCTCCGCAGCCTGCAGCCAGTGCCATAGCCGCTACCAGCATTCCAATCAATGCCATTCGAAATACCTTAGATAACCTTACCATTTTGACAGCCTCCTCATTTTGTTGATACCTAAACGGACTTAATGTCCGCACTCCTGCTTCTTTGACCGCGCTTCTATCCCAAAAACCACATTGATTGAGTCAATCGTGTTCATGCCAATGGATTTTTCGTCAGGCTATAAAGATGTCGCGACGGCGTAGTAACACTACGTCGAACGGCAGCTGACAACGCATGACGAAAAAAGACCCGGCAATCATTAAATCATATTTATGTCGAGGGATTTTTCCGTCAGACAAGGAAAAAGGCTCGACGGCGCAGTATCGCTGCGTCGAGAGCATTTTGACACAGTATGACGAAAAAAGACCCGGCATAAGAAAAGCCCCGACCGATGTTTCCACATCAGCCGGGGCGCGAATTCCGCACGGTACCACCCTGCATTTTACTCTCAGCCTGTAACGTATGCCACACGCGGCTGACTGATGATTTCATCAGCCGGACTCACGGACGAGAACTCAACATATCCATATCGCCTTGCACCTGCCGGCGACTCTCTGGAAAGGACATTTGTCAATTACTTCCGCTCATCATCTGTAACGTAATGTAAATGTGTAAAACTCAGATTGGATACAGTATAGCATTGTTCTATGGGATAATCAAGTATTTATTTTACAATTTTAAAAATATATCATTCCATATAGTCTGCCATGAATGCACATTTGTATTTATTAGCAGGATATCCTTCAGACTAAAAAACAATAAAAAAAAGCACCGCATATGCGGTGCTGAATTTTTATGGCTGGGGTAGCTGGACTCGAACCAACGCATGGTGGATTCAGAATCCACTGCCTTACCAACTTGGCGATACCCCATCGCTGTTAACGTAATGTATTATACTCCCGTATTGTCATACTGTCAAGTATATTTTTAATAAAACTAAAAATTTTGTTGCTGCCGCTTATCTCAGCTGCTCTATCCTGAAATTGCTCTCATGGCATTTTACGCAGCGGAACAGCTCAGGATTCTTTATAAGCGCTCCTGCCCTGAGGTAATAGGTGACGTTGCCGCAGCTTCCGCAGACTACCTTATATTTATAGAGCTTTTCGGTCTGCTTTATGGTTTCCTCCGGCGAATGCACAGAGATTTCCGTGCCGAAGGCTTCATTGATCTTTTCCATGAAGAATCTGAACCTGCGTCCGTGCCCCTCCGAATATGGCAGGCAGGCATGGAGCATTTCATGGCAGACCACATTGCGCAGCCTGTCCAGATTTCCTTCGAAAAAGAGGTGCCTGCTGAAGGTAAGAAAGCATATATCCTTCTTGCCCCGTTCCATACGGCAGGAGCCGTACTGGCGCACTCCCGAGGATATATGGAC
>NZ_CDXDFU010000102.1:0-18657 GCF_978017985.1 Schwartzia sp. (in: firmicutes)
CCCCGTTGGAAAATGCGTTATGCGCACCGCAGTCTCCGTACGGTTGACATACTGTCCGCCTGCGCCGTGAGCACAATACGTATCAATTCTGATATCCTCGTTCTTTATTTCTACCTCAACCTCTTCCGCCTCAGGCAGAACAGCGACAGTTACCGCGGAAGTATGAATGCGCCCCTGTGACTCCGTCGCCGGAACACGCTGCACGCGGTGGGTTCCGCTCTCATATTTCATACGGCTGAAGGCACCATAGCCTTCAATGGAGAAAGAGATTTCCTTAAATCCGCCAAGCTCTGTAGGATTGGAATCAAGCAGAGATACATGCCACCCCTGTTTTTCCGCATAACGGGTATACATGCGGAACAGGTCTCCCGCAAAGAGAGCAGCTTCTTCGCCTCCGACACCCCCGCGAATCTCCACAATGACGTTCTTATCATCATTGGGATCTTTAGGAAGAAGCAAAAGCGGAAGCTCCTGCTCCAATGCTTCACGCCGCGGACGAAGCTCTGAAAGCTCAGACATAACAAGAGCACGCATCTCATCATCAAGCTGCTCTTCTATCATAGCCTCGGCATCTTCAATGTCGCCCACGACCTTACGGTATTCACGAAACTTCTCCACAATCGGGGTCATTGCCGCATGCTCTTTATTAACGCGCTGCCATCGGCTCATATCCGCAAGCACATCAGGGTCGCTGAGCATTGACTCAAGCTCTCTGTATTTATCTTCTACTGCCTGTAATTTCTCCAGCAATTTACTCTCTCCAAAACATAATTACTCTTCCGCAGCAGTAACAGCCGCAGCGGCCATTGACTCATCAGCCTCATTTTCCTCGGACAATGCCCCGTCCTCATTTGCCGGAAGCCCCATCCGCACACGTTCCTCCTCAGGAAGAACGGCCGCCAAAGAAGCTATAGCAACCTCAACCATCTCATCTGCCGGCGGATTTGTGGTGAGCTTCTGGAGCCACAGTCCGGGCTTCGTTGCAAGCTGCACCACGGGATTAGTGGAACGTCCCGCAAGACGTATAAACTCGTAAGAAACACCTGCTACCACAGGCATCAGAAGTATACGGCTCACGATACGCGTCGTAAGGTCAGGCCAGCCCAGAAAGGCGAACACAAAAATACTGACAATCATAACGATAAGCAGGAACGACGTTCCGCAGCGCGGATGAAGCCGAGGAAAACGCTGTACATTTTCAACAGTCAGCGGTCCGCCTGCCTCATACGCATGGATTGTCATATGCTCCGCCCCATGGTACTGGAATACGCGGTATATATCCTTCATCTGAGAAATTCCCCACAAATAACCGAGGAAAATCAAAAGGCGAAGAACGCCCTCCATGAGATTCAAGGCAACGGCACTTGTGGTAATTTCAGCAAAAAGCTTTGCTGCTCCTGTAGGAATAGCCACAAAAAGCACCATTGCAAGCACCAGCGCAATGATCATTGTGCCGGCCAGCTCCATATCAGAAAGCTGCTCATCCTCATCTCCCGCCTTCTGCGCGGAAAAAGAGAGCGCACGAAGACCAAGCACGAGAGATTCTACAAGGGACACAACGCCCCTGAGAAACGGCCATTTCAATATAGGAAAACGGTCGCTTATGGAATCAACAGGCTTCACATCTACAGTAATGCGCCCGTTAGGTTCACGCACGGCTGTAGCAACCTTGCCATTACCGCGCATCATAACGCCTTCGATAACAGCCTGTCCGCCAACCATCAGGCACTGGCCGGAATCACGCTGCACATATTTATCACTCAACAGAAACCCTCCTCAAAAGGATTACCGATATATCTTCAAAAACAAAAAGAGGCAGGACAATCGCTGCCCTGCCTCCAACCATCAATCTTTGCTATAACGCTGCTTGAAGCGCTCGATACGACCGCCCTTAGCCTGACCGCGCTGACGACCCGTGAAGAACGGGTGGCATTTGGAGCAAACGTCGACGTGAAGCTCCTGTTTCGTGGAACCCGTCTTGAACGTATTGCCGCAGCCGCAGACGACCGTAGCCTCAAAAAACTCCGGATGAATTTCAGCCTTCATGATTACACCTCGCTTTCCCCTACTGGGTAAAGATACAAGCAAACTATGCGCTCGCTTGGTTTTCCCGTATCCCGTGTAGGGGAATCGGGCAGTCCGCGAGCAGACGACAGTTCGTCCACTCGTAATTCGTTATTTTACACGAAAACCGAAAAAGTGTCAAGTGAGTTATAACGCATTCGTTCAAGTTTTGCCAAAGGCAAAACTTCCTCTGTCAGCGTTTCAACGAGGCAAAAGATATATGCTCAACGCGTGTTATTTGCCCCTCCTTAACCAATAAAGGAAGAGGACAACTTCTGCCGAGTTATGTTCTCAGCGCTGCTTCAGGTATACTTCCACACGTTTGCCGCTGACAGCCTTGATGCCCTGCCCTGCACGTCCGTAGTAAAGGGAAAGCTCCGCATTCTTTTTGAAGCCCTCTCCCTTTGCTCCGTCATGTGTCCAGGAGTGGAGAGAATAGCCCGCATTTACAATAGCCTGCAGGCGTCCCATATCATCCTCGGGAGCAAGCTCAGCCAATGCCTTCCTTGCGTTGGCGAGATCAGTGCGGACTGCGCTGCTTACTGCAGTAAACGCGCGGCGGTCTGCGGCTTCCTGTGCCGACAGCTTGCGGCGGCGGAGGCGAAGGATGTTGAAAAGCTGGGAATAATAATCTGCTGTCTTCATATAAAAATACCCCTTTTCTGTTTTGATATGCCCTTAGGAGCATATCCATACTCTGTCCTCTATAATACCACGAATTCAGAATTTTGTAACAGTTAAATGAATGCAAATTTTCCTTGAAAATTTTCCTAAAAACTACCATAATATAATAGATTATCTATATTCTTTCACAAAGGATAAAAAAACACATGGAGGGGAATAATATGCCAAAAGCACCGATGCAGCACGTCTGCAGCTTCTGCAAGCGCCTCGTGACTATAAAGAATCAATATGATATGCCGATTTTTGACCCGCAGTCCGGATTCGCAATCTGCAAAAACTGTATTGAAGATATCTACCATTTCCTCGAAGCTCATGAGCAGGAGGCCGCAGAGCACGAGAAAAAGGATTTTACGGACGCGCTCAACACTTCGCTTGAAAATACAAAGCCGCACATCATCAAGGAGTACCTGGATAAATACATCATCAACCAGGACCACGCGAAGAAAATTCTTTCCGTAGCCGTCTACAATCACTACAAGCGCATGAAATACGGATATGAGCACTCTGACGGAACTGAAATCGAAAAATCCAACGTCATCATGCTCGGCCCGTCAGGCTGCGGCAAAACCGCACTCCTGTCGCATCTTTCGCAGCTTCTTGATATCCCGTTCGCCGTTACGGATGCTTCAAGCCTCACGGAGGCAGGCTTCGTCGGCGCTGACGTTGAAGTAGCCGTAAGAAATCTTTACTACGCCGCCGACAAGGATATCGACCGCACGGAGCACGGTATCATTTATCTTGACGAATTCGACAAGATTGCACGAAAATCCGGCGAAAACAATTCCATAACCGCAGACCCGGGACATGAAGGAACACAGCAGGCACTCCTGAAAATGCTTGAAGGAAGCGTTGTTGAGTTTACGGCACGCGGTCAGCGCAAGCACCCTGAGGCTCCGACAATCAAGGTCAACACCCAGAACATTCTGTTCATCGTAGGCGGCGCTTTCGTAGGTATTGATAAAATCATCGAAAAACGCTTGCAGAAATCCGAAGCAAGTATTGGCTTCGGCGTAAAGGTCGAGGGCGAGAATGACAAACCGAAATTTGATGACCTTCTTCGTCAGGTAACCCCGCAGGATCTCATGAAATACGGCATTATTCCTGAGATTATCGGACGCCTGCCTGTCATCTGCACCCTTGAAACTCTCGACGAGGACGCGCTTCTCCGCATTCTCACCGAGCCTGTCAATGCACCTGTACGCCAGTATCAGAAGCTGCTTGAAATGGACAACGTTGAGCTTGAATTCGACGATGCCGCTCTCCGCGCCGTTGCGAAGGAAGCCATCAAAAGAAAAACCGGCGCGCGCAGTCTGAAGGGAATTATCGAGGACGTCATGCTTGATGTCATGTTCGATATCCCCCGCTCTGACGAGCCGCGTATTGTCCGCATTACAGAGGACTGCATAACAAAAGGCGCACAGCCCAAGGTTACTCCTTCCGAAAAGCAGGAAAAACCTAAAAAACAAAAAAAGATTTCAGCTTAAACACAAAAATTAAACACAAAAAACCGCTGCGGTGAACAAAAGGTTCGCACGCAGCGGTTTTCATTTGCAGCTATATCCTCAGGAAAGGTCTACGCTCTGAATACCTTCCTCCTTCATGAATTTTGCCATTTTATTGACGTCCTTCATGAGGTCATAATAGTTATCCGGAGTCAGAGACTGCGGACCGTCCGAAAGAGCTTTTGCCGGATTCGGGTGCATTTCCATAATAAGACCGTCAGCACCGCATGCAACAGCAGCCAGAGCCATCGGTTTTACAAGACGCCACTTTCCCGTTCCGTGGCTCGGGTCTACGATTATTGGCAGATGCGAAAGATGCTTTACTGCAGCAACCGCACTGAGATCGAGTGTATTGCGCGTATATGTCTCGTAGCTTCTGATTCCGCGCTCACAGAAAATGACATTCGGATTTCCTTCATTTAATATATATTCCGCAGCATTGAGCCACTCGTTAAGAGTTGCAGCCAGACCGCGTTTCAGAAGAACAGGCTTATTGGAGCGCCCTACTTCCTTCAAAAGACGAAAGTTCTGCATGTTGCGGGCACCAATCTGCAGGAGGTCTGCGTACTCCGCGACAACCTCTACTGCCTCAACCTCAGTTACCTCCGTAACTATGCGGAGTCCTGTTCTTTCTTTAGCTTCGGCAAGATATTTAAGACCTTCCTCCTCAAGTCCCTGGAATGAATACGGAGAAGTACGCGGCTTGTATGCGCCGCCGCGGAGAAACTGCGCTCCTCCCTTTTTAGCGATTTCAGCCGCCTCAAAAAGCTGCTCGCGGGACTCAACTGCGCACGGACCTGCCATGACCACAAACGTATCTCCGCCAATAGGCACTCCGTCTACATCAATAACGCTGGACTGAGGATGAAATTCACGGCTGACAAGCTTATAGCTTTTGGAGATTGCAACACTCTGTTCAACTCCCGGAAGTGCGTCTATAGCCACAGAACCGAGCTTAGTCTTATCGCCGATAACGCCTACAATCTGCTGCTGTGCGCCCTCCATAACCTTAGCAGTAAGCCCTGCATTCTGAATGACCTCGATTACACCTTTGATATCAGACGCTGTTGCGTCGGGATTCATGATAATTACCATATTTTTCGTCTCCTTTTATATATGTTGTTTTTAATTCTATTTCAAGGCATAGATGACAGGAAATTCTCCCAGGTCGTGCAGCCATAAGCTTCTTTTTCTGACCGCCGCGATTGAGTCCTGCAGCCTGTCGTGATTGTCTCCCTCAACCTCAAGGTCAAAGAAGAAAATATATCGTCCAAGCTCCGTTCTTCTCGGACGCGACTCAATCCTCGTCATATTAACTCCCCGCTCCGCAAACTCCTGCAGCACTCCCAAAAGGCTTCCTGCACGGGAACCGTCAATATCACATATCACCAGCGCACGTCCCTTCTCACCCTTCGGAAGCACATGGGCAGGCTGACGGCAGAGTTCATAAAAGCGGGTACAGTTGGTATCGTTGTCCTGTATCTCCTCAGCAAGAACAGAAAGCCCGTAAAGCTCTCCGGCACGCTTCGTGCCGATTGCCGCGGCACACGCCTCATCAGGACTTTCAGCCGCAAGCTTTACTGCCTGTGCGGTACTGGCTGCTTCAAGGCGCTCCGCATCCGGAAAATTTTTATCCAGCCATTCTCTGCATTGCGCCAAAGGCTGTGCATGGCTGTATATCGTCTTCACTTTATCGGAGGAGCACTTCGCCATCAGATGGTTGTGCACGCCCCAGATAAGTTCGCGGTTCACAACCAGAGCCTCACTTCTTGCAAGAGTATCAAGCGTGATGTTCACTGCCCCCTCAAGAGAGTTCTCTATAGGAACGAGACAGCTGTCCAGCTCACCTTCGACAACAGCCTGCATCACCGAATATATATCCGGATAGGGAACAAGCTCAACGCTTTCCTTCAGCTCATCGCGAAGGTAAATCGCCGCTGCTTCGCTGTGCGTCCCCAGCGGTCCCAGGAAACCCATCTTTTTCATTTCCACACCCTCCATTGCCAATCAAAAAAGCCCCGTCCTGTCAAAGGACGAGGCTGTGCTCGCGGTACCACCCTGCTTCATCCGCCTAAGCGGATATCTCATCGCCTGCGGACAAAGGTCGACAGGCTCCTTCTTTTAACGGCAAAGGCTCCGGCTCCGTCTGCTGGCATACGCCCCTGAACGGGCAGCTCCCCGGTGAACTTCCTGTACGTCTCCCCGGCCGGCTCCCATCTGCCCCGGCTCTCTGAACGGCTCCCCGTACGGTACTTTTCCGGTTCTTCGCTTTTCTCTCTGTACGATGTGTCTATGATAACATACAGGGTTTACAAAATCAAGACGTTTTTTCAAAAATCGCAAATTATTTGTCCATTAAATTGCACGGTGTTTTAACAAATTTCTCCGTATAAGCCTGCGAATCCAAAAGCATAACCCCCTATCCTTTTATCTTTCTTTCGTGCGCGTATATCTTTCAAACCTTCACCAACATTTACATTTACGTATATCATTTTCGTTATTTTATTGTCTATCTGTATACATTCCTATGCATAATTGTATATATTTTTCATACAAATAATTGCATACAACATATTGTTGTGATATAGTAAGTGGTGTATGGTATAAAAACCAGAGTTGGAATGAAAGGGGCCGGACTCATGAGTCTGAAGCTGATTACAAAACGGTGCAAGGGATGCGGCATCTGCGCGTATTTCTGCCCAAAAAAGGTACTCGTTATTACCGAGTTGAACAAAGCCGCCATTGCGGACGGCAAAGAAAATGACTGCATTAGCTGCGGGCAGTGTGAGATGCGGTGCCCTGATTATGCTATTTTTGTAGAAAAGGAGGCGTGAGGATGAGTCGTGTACTTTTGATGCAGGGAAACTCTGCCGTTGTCGAAGGCGCTATCGCGGCAGGAGTTCGTTTCTACGGCGGTTATCCTATCACGCCGTCAACTGAAATTGCGGAAGGCATGGCAAAACGTCTTCCTGAGGTCGGCGGAAAATTCATGCAGACAGAGGATGAGCTCGCCGGCATGGGTGCGGTAATCGGTGCATCTCTTGGCGGAGTTAAAGCCATGACTGCAACCAGTGGTCCGGGCTTCTCCTTAAAGCAGGAAATGCTCGGTCTCGCCTGCAGCGCTGAAATTCCTTGTGTAGTTGTAGATGTTCAGCGTGTAGGTCCTGCCACAGGGCAGCCCACGTCACCCTCCCAGGGCGACGTCATGCAGACACGCTGGGGCACACACGGCGACCACTGGTGCATCGTCGTATCTCCAACGAGTGTTCCCGAATGCTTTGACCTCACACGCCGTGCCGTTGAGCTCAGCGAAACATACCGCTGTCCTGTTATTCTCCTTATGGATGAAGTAGTCGGGCACATGCGTGAGCGCATAGACCTTCCCGACAGCTACGATAATCTCCCCGAATGCCCGCGCAAGGTTCCCACAGGAGATCCTGCCGACTACCTTGCCTACAAGGCCGTAGACGGCACGAAGGTTCCGCCCATGGCTCCTTTCGGCAGCGGCTACCGTTGGCATGTATCCGGTCTTGTGCACGATGAAACAGGCTTCCCTAAGGGTACTCCCGAAGCAACGCGTACTTCTCAGGACCGTCTCCGCACGAAACTCACCGACTGTCTTGACGATATTGTAATGACAGAAAGCTACCGCATGGAAGACGCGGAATACGCGGTAATTTCCTACGGCGGCGCGGCACGTACGGCTTACGATGCCGTTGACATGGCCCGCGAAGCAGGCATAAAGGCAGGACTCTTCCGCCCTGTCACCATCTGGCCCTTTGCAGAAAAGGAAATTCAGGAGCTTGCAGGCAAGGTCAAGGGCATACTCGTCCACGAGCTGAACTGTGGACAGTATTTCCTTGAGGTTGAACGTGCTGCGCACGGAAAAGTTCCTGTTGTGCTTTACGCAAAATACGATAATGAATCCGCATCTCCTGAAGAGATGCTCGCGGAAATCAAAAAAATGGCAGGAGGCGCAGAGGCATGAAAGAAGCTCTCGTAGAAAAATATTTCCGTCCGGGCCGTCTGCCGCACCTCTGGTGCCCGGGCTGCGGACACGGAATCATCACCGGCGCCATCATTCAGGCCATCGACCAGAAGGGCTGGTCAAAGGACGAAGTCGCCATCATTTCAGGTATCGGCTGCTCAAGCCGTGCCTCAGGATATCTTGATTTCAACACGGCAAACACGCTTCACGGCCGCGCACTGCCTATCGCAAGCGGCCTCAAGATGGCAAACCCCAAGCTTCATGTCATTGTTGTCAGCGGTGACGGAGACTGCACGGCTATCGGCGGCAATCATCTTATACACGCGGCACGCCGAAACATTGACCTGACGCTGGTTGTATTCAACAACAGCATCTACGGCATGACAGGCGGCCAGTATTCACCAATGACACCTGTGGGCAGCAAGGCAACAACCGCCCCGTACCTGACTATCGAGGAGGATTTTGACCTGCCTTCTCTGGCACAGGCCGCAGGCGCGACATATACTGCCCGTGCCACAACATACCACACGCAGCTTCTTGTTGACGTAATCAAAAAAGGACTGGAGCACAAGGGCTTCAGCCTTATCGAAGCAGTATCGGCATGTCCGACGAACTTCGGCCGTCAGAACAAAATGGGTGCGGCTGCTCTCATGATGGACTGGCAGCGCCAGCACGGCATTCCTCTCGCCGCATGGAACAAAATGACGGACGAGCAAAAGGCCGGCAAATTCCCCATCGGTGTGCTTTCTGAGCGTACTGACCGCAAGGAATACACAGAGGCATATGACGAGGTCATCGCGCGTGCGCAGGCCGCCATGCAGGGAGGAAACTGATATGAAGCACACATTTCGTTTTTCAGGCACCGGCGGACAGGGCCTTATCACCGCCGGCATAATTCTGGCAGAGGCTGCCCTCCTCGACGGGAAGATGGCAATCCAGTCCCAGAGCTACGGCCCTGAAGCCCGCGGAGGCTCCTCCAAGGCCGAAGTCATTATTTCGGATGCCGCTATACATTTCGGACGCGTCATGCACCCGGAAACCCTTCTCGTTATGAGTCAGGAGGCCGCGGATAAATATGCCTCCGACTGCACAGATGACAGCCTCATCATAACGGACAGTCTTTTCGTTCAGACAGTACCCGTCAACGCACACCGTGTTGACCTGCCTATCACCCGCACGGCATCCAAGGTCTGCGGCAAAACACTGTTTGCGAATATCGTGGCGCTCGGTGCGGTGGCCGCACTCACAAAATGTGTTTCCGTCGAATCCCTTACAAAGGCGGTTCTTGCCCGTGTACCTAAGGGCACTGAGGAAGCCAACAAAAAAGCGCTTGCCGCCGGTATAGAGCTTGCGGGAAACAATGAAAAAGGAACTAATGCTGCTTAACAGCGTAAAAACCCCCTAACCATGGACTTATCCGAGGTTAGGGGGTTATTTTTATGCAGACTGTATAGTTCCGTTATGATATGCCAGAAGCAGTGCCTTGAGGTCTTCCATTTCCTCGCGCATTGCCGCGCCTTCATCAGTATCAGCCACAGTAAGATGATATGACTGCAGCTCCACAGTTTCCGACACAGACTCAATATCACGGTTCTCCCTGAGAGCCGTGCGGACATCGGCAACATGCTGATGTGCCAACAGGCGGAGTCCTCTGGAATTGGATATCAGGGTAAAGCCTGATATTCCCGTCTTTTTGTGATAAGCATGGCAGAAACCGCCGTCAATGACGATAGCCTTTCCGCCGGATTTTACCGGGCTTTCGCCCTTTTTGACGGGAACGTGGCCGTTGATTATGTGACCGCGTGACGGATCAAGGCCAAATTCCGCAAGCACGCGTTCACACGCATCGGGATCATTTATAAACTGGAAGTACGGATCATCAGGCTCGTCCCAGGTGCTCTCATCATCAACAAACATGCGTTCAAAGGTCTTAAACTCACGGCCAGAGAATACGGATTCGCGGCCGCACCAGAAATACCACATGTAATCGAGAAGAATCTTATCCCTGCCGGCCCACGCACGGCGGGCTGCCTCATCTACAAAATCAAAATATGCCCTGCCGCTGTAGTCACCGCCTCCGACAGTCACCTTTGTAAAGCTGCCGTCCGCGTTCATAGGGACGCAGGCGTGGAAAAGCAGATTGCCGTTGCAGCATGTGTAGACACTTCCCCTGCGGTACAAAAACTCCACATGACGGCGGAGCGGTTCGCTTGCGAGGAACGAAGCACGAAGCTCGTTCACGATTTCTTCTTCCTCCGGGGAGAGCTTCAGCGGGTCCTTCGGGTCAATGGTCGGGAATACCCTCTGATTCATAGCGTAGTCCCTGCCGTCAATCCTCACGGTGCCGTTCTCGTAATCCACAGCCTCAAGAAGCACACGGGAATCCATGTCAAATTCCGGATGGCGGTGAATTATTTTTCCCTCCAGCTTGAACATGATAATTGAAATAGCGCGCTCAGCTGCCTTTATAGGCGCCTCATCGGGGTACTGACGGGACGCCCACAGTGTCAGAGAGCGAAGTCCGATTCCATAACCGTTCTCAAGCACCTCCGTATTGTTGTAGCGGAGATTATTCCTTACCACATTCGCGATGCAGGCATCACTGCCGCATGCCGCCCCCATCCAAAGGATATCGTGGTTGCCCCACTGAATATCAAGGGACGGATAATCCAATACATCATCAAGAATAGCATCAGGACGCGAACCGCGGTCGAAAAAGTCTCCGACGATGTGAATCCTTCCGACAGCCAGCCTTTTTATGAGCTCGGAAAAAACACGGATAAACGCAGGCGCGCTTCCCACCTCAACAATGGATGACAGCAGGCGTTTATGATACTCGAACTGCGCCGGATCCGCCTCAGGACGCGTATTCATAAGCTCCACAATAACCGAAGCAAAAGCCTTAGGAATCATTTCCGAAATCTCTGCCAGCGGATATTTGTACGACATTACCTTCGCAAGCTCCAGCAGCTTTGCCAGAGTTTCCTCATACCAGTTAGGAACTATGCGCCCCTCATTCTCAAGACTCTCCAGCTTTTCCGCCGGATAATAAAGAAGCGTGCAGAACTCAGCCTGCTCGTCTTCCTTCATTCTGTCTCCGAAAACATAGGCAACCTTTTCACGTATAACTCCCGAGCGGTTGTTCAGAATATGTGAAAACGTGCCATACTCTCCGTGCAGGTCACTCAGAAAATGCTCAATTTCCTTCGGCAGAGTGAGCTGCGACGACAAATGAATAAGCCTCTCGCTGACAGCCTCAGGTGTAGGATATTTTTCAGAAAGCAGACGCAGATATTTCTCATGACGAATCGGCTGCTCTGTTTGCTTCATACGGATAATGCCCCTTTACGAAAAGAGTTTCTTTCATTCTAACAGATTTTACCCGTTTTGAAAATCAAACAACAAAGAAAACACTTACGGCCACGCCTGTAAATATTCTCCTTAAAAGCTTCCGCCACCTCCGCCTGTGCTTCCTCTGTCGCTTGAGCTGCTTGAGCTGTCATCGTCGTCCTTGCCTTTCGATTTCGGCGTGACAGTAGTAGTCGTATAAAGATAGGTGTCCTCTGAAAAAGTGAGCTCAAAGGAATCCCTGTCCAGATATTCGTCCGCCTGCCCCGCGAAGGAAACATTGCTCATGCAGCTTACAAGATACGCGCATACGCAGAAGCCTACACAGGCTGCGCCGATAAGCCCGATTAGCAGCGCGCAGATGCTGAACTCATTTGCCGGGTCGTAGGGCTCGCCTTCCTCCGCGTAATATGCCAGCTCCTTTTCCGCCGCGTCCACAAAAAGCTCTGCCGCACGGTCAAACTCGTTATCCTTGAGTGCAGGAACTATTTCGTCTTTAATATATGGTATACCTGTTGCACTGGTAATGCGGCGGTTCATGTAATTTCCCGTGGCAATATAGTATTTTCGGTTACTCATGGTAATGTAAAGCACCATGCTGCCGTTCGTTCCCTCGTTGTAGACACCGCTCTCCACAAAACGCTTTGCTTCCTGTTCAAGATTCGCTGCTCCGGCAGGAAGATTTTTTACGATGTGGATTCCCACGTGCACACCGTATTTCGCATTGAGAGCTTCAAGCTTTCTCGTAAGCTCTGCCTGTTTTTCCGCAGAAATGAGATTTAATCCCTGCTCCACGTAAACAAGAGGCTCGTCCTGTCCCCATGATGCCTGATTCTGCTTTGGCTGTTTTGCCTGAGTTACCTGTTTTGTCTGAGTCAGCTTGTCCGCCGTGGATGCCGCCTCAACCCGTTCAGCACCGAACATTCCTGCAGCGCTTAAAAGCATGAGCACAAAGAAAAAGACGGAAAACCTTTTCATCATTTTCATCATCATTCCCTCCTCAGCTCAGCAGCCATTTGGCGATATAGTAAAATACAGGCAGAGACACTATTGCCGGAACCGCTCCGTAAAGAGCCGCCTTCGTCTTGCTGTATGGGAGCCTGCCCACAAATTTTCCCGTCTGACCGTTCATCATAAAAGTGTATGGCTTATCCTCATATCTCGTCGTCAGAATCCACACAGGCACCATAGCGTATGAAACATTGCTGTCCTCCTGATACAGCGACTGCGATTTGCAGTCCACACGGGTATATCCGGTCACTGTAGCCTGAAGCTCATCGAGGGCAGTCTGCCCCACCCGTTCCTCCGTGTATTTTGCCGCCTCATCAGCATCCACATCATATTTATCCGCAAGATAGCCCGCAAGATATCCGGCGTTGAACTCCACCAGCTCCGAGTAGTCAAAGGGCTCAATGCTCTGCGTGTAGTCATCGTCCAGCTTTCTGCTTCCGTCATGAGGAACCTTTTCAAATGCCATCGTTCCCTCACGGTCCGCGTCATAAACGCTGGTCTTCGTAATAATGGCATCCGGCGTATCAATGATATTGTCATCCTCTGCCTTGAAGCTGGCATTCATGCGAACCTTTGAATCGAAAAGCCAAAAGGGCACATACATAGCCTGAATGTGCTCCACACGGTTGTTTTCCGTAAATGCCCCCGGCAGAAGAATCTTCCCCTTGTAAAACTCCTTCAGGGCATTCACGGCATCCTGCTTCGTTTTCTTGAAGGGAATGATGAAATCCGGGCGCATCATTCCGTCAAAACGCGACGGAATCATAGTGGGATTTCCGCAGTAGCAGCACTCTGTAGCCATCGTATTCTCGTCGCTGACAATCTCCGCACCGCAGGACGAGCAGGTAAATTTACGGAAATTATCCGTTTCCCCGCTTTCCCATTCGCTTCCTGCACTCTTTGTATCCCACTTCGTTTTTTCTGCTTCCTCTGCCTGTGCGGCGCGCTCCTGCTCCTTCTCAAAGAGCTTTTTTACCGTCTCAACCTCAAGCTCCGTACCGCAGTATTCGCAGGTAATAGTTTCCTTTCCCGGCTGAAACTCAAGGGGGCCGCTGCAGTTGGGACATTTGTAGCTGACTGTTTTCTCTGCCATTGTTTAATCTCCTTTACGACGTGGAGAGCGCAGCATGCACTCCCCTCGGCTTCAAAAATTCGTTGGTAGAAATATCACGTCATGAATATAATATATACCCCGAAAATATTTTTGCATAGCAGGAATCAGTATATTTACGTCGAACTCTGTAAGTGGACACGTGAAAATAACATCACAATCCGACAGATACATCAGTATGAATAAAAGAAAAAAGGAGTGAACGCATAATGTCGAATTTCCACAAAATGAATCGCCGTGATTTTATCAAGACTGCCGCAATGGGCTTTTTTGCCGCCGGCACCTTGGGTTTCCTTCCGTATGAAAAGGTTTTTGCTGCAGACAGCTGCAGTGTCAAAACCCGCTACGGCACCTTCAACGGTTTCCAGGGCAAAAACGGTGTGAGCACGTGGCTCGGTATTCCCTATGCAAAGCCTCCTGTAAAAAAATTGCGCTGGCGTGCCCCTGAGGCTTTGAAGCCGTCAGACAAGACCTTTGACGCCAAAAAATTTGGCTATGCTGCTATGCAGGTAAATGACGCTCAGGAGCTTGCCTCAAAAAATCCTCAAAGCGAAGACTGCCTGACGCTGAATATCTGGACACGGGGCGGAAAGAAGAACAAGCCTGTCATGGTTTTTGTCCACGGCGGCGGCTTCCAGAGCGGCGGCAGCAGCGATCCCAGCTACGACGGAGCAAATATAGCGGCAGCCTATGACGTCGTTGTAGTTTCCTTCAACTATAGAATAAATGTTTTAGGTTTTGTGAACTTCTCAAGTATCGACCCCAGCTACGAAGACAGCGGCTATCTCGGTATAAAGGATCAGGTCGCGGCACTGAAATGGGTGAAGGAAAACATAGTGGAATTTGGCGGAAATCCTGACAACATCACGATTTTCGGCGAAAGCGCCGGTGCAATCTCAAATATGATGCTGGCTGTTCTCCCTGCAGCAAAAGGACTTTTCCAGAAAACAATTCCTCAGTCTGCAAACTCGTACATGTATAATACACCGGAATCCTCCGCTCAGGTCGCGGAAACCTATCTGAAGCTCAGCGGCGAAAAGAATATGAGCGGTCTTATGAAAAAAACCTCCGCAGAGCTTGTAGAGCTTTACGTTAAGGTCAAAAATGCCCGCGTGGCTGAAACTGTAAGAGATTACCTGCCTACCTGCGACGGAAAATACCTGCCGGCCAATCCCTTCAAGGCATTAAAGAAAGGCGGAGCCAAGGGGATAAAATTCCTGACGGGTACCACCGCAGACGAGTGGCGGTATTGGCTGCTTTATATGGACAACTTCTTTGAAATTCTTCATCAGGATTATCCAAAGCTTTCACCCGTTATGCAAAAATACACTGCCAAGAATGCACATGCTTCACAGACCTATGAAGAAATTTATAAAATGTGGCTTAACGGCCGCCCCCATACAGAGGAGCTTTTCGCCAACTTTGCAAATCAGCTGGATTGGCGCGTAGGTCAGGAGCTTGCGTCTGAATATCAATCGTCCTTCGACGATGTTTACTATTATCTCTTCAGTGAGCAGTCAACGAATGAAAGGCTGCGTTCCTGCCACGCCATTGACCTGCCCTATACCTTTAACATTCCCTGCGACCTGGCACCGAATCCCTCGCCGCAGCTGATAAGGCAGATTCAGGCCTCCTGGACGGCATTTGCGGCTACGGGCAGCCCTGACAATGAATTCATTCCTCACTGGGAAAAATATACTGCAGCCAACCGCTGGACCATGGAGCTGAACTCAAAGGGCTGCATGTGCCACAGGGATTTGAATACGAAAGCCCTGCAGGATTTGCGCTATATCTACGAAATCTGAAATCAATTTGATTCCGTAGTCATATTCCAAAAATGAAGGGAGAAACCTGTATGTCAGAAGAAGCAACGCTGTACGAAGTTTTGGGGCAAGTCGCACTCATCACACTGAACCGTCCAAAATCCCTGAATTCAATGAGTCTTGACCTTGTTGAAGGTATCATTGAAAAGCTCGATACGGCCGAAAAAGACGATAATGTCCGCACTGTTGTAATAACAGGTGCAGGACGCGCCTTTTGCGCAGGAGGAGACCTGGGCTCGCTTGATGAACTGAAAACCACTGCTGAACGCCGCCGTTTCATTGTAAGGGTAGGAACTATAGTAAAACGGATTCACGACCTTACAAAGCCCGTTATCGCTATGGTAAACGGAGTTGCCGCGGGGGCAGGCTTCAATCTTGCCATCGCCTGCGACCTCTGCTATGCATCAGAAGAGACAAAATTCATTCAGAGCTTCGTAAACGTAGGTCTTTCTCCCGACTGCGGAGGCTTCTATTTCCTCGCAAAAACTGTCGGCCTCGCAAAAGCAAAAGAGCTTATGTTCACGGCACGCCCCGTAAGCGCACATGAGGCAGAACGGCTTAATCTCGTAAACGGTATTTTCAAAACGGATGAGCTTCGCGAAAGAGTGCTTGCTATTGCGGATAAGATTGGTGCAACCGCACCGCTGGCAATCGCCATGACGAAAAAAGCCGTAAACGATTACAGCGCGTCCCTCGAAGAAACGCTTACCTTTGAATCCCTTGCGTCTTCGTCACTTCTCGGCACTGAGGACTTCCGCGAAGGCGTGAAGGCTTTCTCCGAAAAACGCGCGCCCAAATTTGTAGGAAAATAATTCATAAAAATCATATGAACGCGAAAAACAGCCCGCTTCCCAAAGGAAACGGGCTGTTTGCTTTCTTATTCATGTGATTAGCAGGAGCTTACAGTGCAGACTCGATAAACGCCTTCAATTCTCCTGTTGTCATTCCTCCAACATGGTGTCCTACAATCTGACCTCCGACAATCAGATACGACTGCGGGATTGCGTTAAGATTATACGCATTCGAGAGAGCATTGCCGTCGCCGGTATAGAACGGAAGCGAGAGGCCGGCGCCCTGTCCGCGGAGATATGCATACGCGTCATCTATGGGATAATCTACGGAAACAGCCGCAAAGTTTACTCTGTCCCCATACATCTGATATACCTCATTGATTGACGGCATTTCACCTACGCACGGTGGGCACCAAGATGCCCAGAAATTCAGGAACAGCGGCTTGCTCTGCGAAAGCTCTGCTATTGAAGTGACACTGCCGTCGCGCAGGTTCGTCAGTGACTGGTCAGGAGCAGCTACGGCTTCTGCAGTACAGGAAATCTGCGGAGCAAAATCCGTGGGTGCGAATGCCGGAGCAAACGCCAGAATACCTGCTGCAGCCAGTGTGAATAATGTTTTTTTCATAGTGATCTCCTCCTTATGTTTCTGATGGTTTATCATTTTTGATTGATAACTTTTTAAATCTGATCGCCTGGGTCGGACATTCTGAAACGCAGCTGCCGCAGGAAATACACTCGCGGTCGCCTGCGATTTTTGTATCCATTTTGCACACAGCGGCGCATTTGCCGCAGTGCACGCAGGAAGACGAATCCACTGCTATACCCGCCGCCGAGTATTTATTCATAAGCCCGTAAAATGCACCGAGAGGGCACATCCATCGGCAGAACGGTCGATATGCAATAACCATGAGTATGAGGAAAACCGCCAGTATAGAAAATTTCCATACTGTCAGCCACCCTGCCGCCGTACGCAGCATTGGGTTCGTCGAAAGAAGCGGTATTGCGCCTTCAAGTGTTCCCGCAGGGCAGATGAATTTGCAGAAGGCCGGTACGCCGATGCCTGTCATGAAATAGAAGGCAAAGGGCAGAATCAGCACAAATATAACCGCCCAAAGGTATTTGAGTGTGCTCAGCTTATGTGTAAGCCCTGTTTTTTTCAGCTTCGGTCCCGGAAGCTTATGCAAAAGCTCCTGTATAAATCCAAACGGACACGCCCAGCCGCAAATTGCCCGTCCGCACAGAAGTCCGAACAGGAGTAAAGTTCCAAGCACATACGCCGGAAACTTCGGAACAGCCCCCGAGAAAAAACTCTGCAGTGAACCCAGAGGACACGCCCCTGCCGCTGCGGGACAGGAATAGCAGTTAAGTCCGGGAACGCATACATTTTTCGTCACTTCTCTGGATATCCGCCCGCTTGAAAGCTCCGAAATATACGGGTTATAAAGCAGTGTAGCGAAAATCTGTGTAATAGTACGTTTAGCCAATTCCTATACACTCCAGACATATTCGGGCAGCTTTGCCAAAAACCTGCCGCGGCTGATTCAGGTAAATCCCTGCAGCCAGCAGCGCCACTGCCGCAAGCCAAAGATATTTCTTCATATCAGTCACCCCGGTATTCGACTATATATTCACAGAACAGGCTCAGTCCTTTTTCATGTGCGCCAGACTGTTTCTGTACTCATGATAAGCTGCACCCGCAATACCCGGTGTGGTCATTTCCCGCGGCAGGAGAATGTGGTCGAGCTGGTCTGCCGTAAGGTATTCATGCTCAAGCACCAGGTCACGGACAGGACGGCCGGTTTCGTATGCTTCTTTTGCAAGCGCCGAGCAGTTCTCATATCCGATATGCGGCATGAGTGCCGTTATGATTCCTACGCTGTGCTCCACGAGCTCACGGCAGCGTTTCTCATCAACCTCGAGATTTACAAGCAGGTTATCTACAAAGGTATTGATGGCATTGGTGAGGCAGCGCATTGAAAGGAACATGTTATAGGAAATGACAGGCTCCATTACATTGAGTTCAAACTGTCCGTTCTCAACGCCGAAGGTAACAGCAAGGTCGCAGGCGATTACCTGATAGCACGCCTGGTCGAGAACCTCCGCGATAACCGGATTCACCTTGCCCGGCATGATGGAGGAACCGGGCTGGCGCGGCGGCAGGTTGATCTCGTTCAGGCCGCAGCGAGGGCCGGAGGACAGCAGGCGCAGATCGTTGCAGATCTTGGACAATTTCACCACGAAGCGCTTGAGCAGACCGGAGACCTGCACGTAGGCCCCGGTGTCAAAGCTGGCCTCCACGTAGTTCTCGGCCATGACCACCGGCAGTCCGGAGACC
>NZ_CDXDFU010000103.1:0-10179 GCF_978017985.1 Schwartzia sp. (in: firmicutes)
CAGCAAGATGATTCAGCTCATGCTGAGCGTTCTTGTACAGCATCTTGATGCTGTCTACAGCGAATTTATGGCACAGGTTTGGGGCAACTGAAAAGGGTAACAAAAAAGCGCAGGCACCGAAATGGTGTCTGCGCAATTTTTTTGCTTATTCAGCAGCGTCCTTGTGAGTTACGGTAAAGACATATCCGACTTCGGGAACTGCTGCGAAGTGGAATTTGTTGTTGTCGTGGACAGAGGAATTATTTGCGTTGCGGATATCTCCGCCCTGCTTGAAGCCCATCTCTCCGAGAACCATATCTCTCATGTGGTTGGCGTCGGAAGGATAGAGTGATTCAACGATTACACCGATAGCCGTGAGCATTTTGATGGATTCATCACGGTTCGTCGGTTTTGCAATGACCTGAATCTTTGATACTTCCTTTGAGCCCGGGTCAACGCTTCCTGTCATCATAATGGATTTATCAAGGTTGTAGCTGAAATCTCCGTTCGTAACATTCTTCATAAGGATATCCTGTTTTTTGACATTGACATTGTCGTTGAAACGGTCATGAAGAAGAGTGTATGTTATGCCCAGTGTCTTGCCCGAAGGGGCAGAGGACGACTGATTTACAGCTGAGTTTACCGCGCTTGTGGTAGCAGCATTGCTGTTCATAATCATTCCTATTGTGGTAACGATAAATATGATTGCGATGGCCGCTATACCAATAGCAAGCCAGCGGCTCTTTTTCTTCTTTGCGATTGTTTCCGGGTTCTCTTCGTTTACCGGGTGATTGCAGCTCGGGCAGATTTTTTCTGCGACACTGACATCTGCATTGCAATACTTACATTTCATAGATTATATTCTCCCTTCTGACGAACTTAATATAGATTATAATGCCTTTAATCAGAGTTTGCCATAGGCAAACTTTCCTTTGCGGCATTTTACCCGAGGGCACTAGCTTCGCGTCGCAACGAGGCAGGGATATATGTTCACCATCTGTTATTTTCCTCAAAAAACTATAGAAGCTGGGGACATCTTCAGCCGAGTTATACACTATTTGTTCAAAATTTTATGATAAAAATTTTATACGCTTCGGTATGTGATAATTTTTTTACCTGCTGTATTGTATAATGTTAAGGAAACATTGATTAAATGAAATCGTCCGGATTGGTGTCTTAAAAGAACTATTGGGGAGGCGTACTGATGACAGCTTCTATAGATTTCATTCTTGGCCGTGCCGGAAGCGGAAAGACATATACATGCTATGAGGAAATAAGCCGCATAGTTAAGGCGGAGCCGCTTGGCAGGCCGTTGATTCTGCTTGTTCCTGAGCACTGCACGTACGCGGCGGAACGTGAGCTTTTGGAGCATCTTCCGTCTAAAAGCGATATGCGCACGATTGTTACAGGCTTCCGCCGTCTTGCATGGAGGGTGCTGCGTGACAGCCGCAGTGCGTCACTGCCCGGAATCAGTAAGCTCGGAAAAAGATTGCTCTTGAAAAAGATTCTTTTACGCAGGGAAAAGGAGCTTGAGGTACTTAAACGCGCGGCAGGACAGCGGCGCTTTACGGAGCCTTTGGAAACTCTTATTGAAGAGTTCAAGAATCATGGTGTCGAGCCAGAGGTTCTGCTTGATGTCAGCGAAGAGCTGAGCAGAGATAAGCTGTTTTCAAAAAAGCTTGGCGAGCTTGCTCTTTTATACATGGATTACCGTAAGGAGACAGAGGGGAAATATCAGGATTCTGATGACAGGATGCTTGAACTTGCCAAGGCTGTTCCTTCGTCTGCGCTGTTTGACGGCGCAGAGGTATGGATAGACGGCTTTTTGTTTTTTAATCCCCATGAGCTGAGCGTGCTGGATGCTATTTTCCGTACAGCAGAGGCAGTTCACATTACTCTTCCCATGGACAGGGATATTCCGTTCAGGACAGAAATGCCGCCATCTTATCTTTTTTTCAAGGCATCCCAGACAATGCAGAGCATCAAGGAGATTGCGGCTAATCTCAAAAGTCCCGTAAAAGTCCGTATACTTGGAGACAGCCATCGTTTTGAAACGGAAGGGCTGAAAATTGTGGAGCAGCGTCTTTTTGATTACGGAGAGTATGCTGCTGAGGACGGAGCGGGAGTAAAGCTGACAGAAGCCGCTACACGCCGTCTTGAGGCTGAGGCGGCGGCAGCAGATATAGTCAGGGTGTGCCGTGAGCGCGGATGGCGCTGGAATGATTTCGGTATTCTTTTGAGAGATGAAGAAAATTATCGTGACATTGTGGAGGAAATGCTTTCCGACTATCATGTGCCTTTTTACACGGATTGGAAGCGGGCAGCGGTTCATCATCCTCTGGCGGAGATTATTCGTTCTGCTCTCGAGTCAGTTACACAGGGCTGGCGATACGAGTCTGTATTCAGGTGCGTGAAGACGGGAATGATGAAGCTGTCCGAGGAGGAAGCGGACGAGCTGGAAAATTATGTTCTGGCCTCCGGAGTACGGGGCGAAAAAGCATGGGGAAATACATGGGCGTATCGTCAGATGAAGCCGGGAGAGACGGAGGAGCAAAAGGGAGAGATTCTTGAGCGACTCAATCGCGAACGTGAGACCGTATATAACACGCTTCATGAGTTCTCCGAAAATCTTGCTGCGGCAGAAAATGTCAAAGGACTTGTTACAGCAGTATATACCCTTCTTGAAGGGCTGGAAGCAGGAAAGCTTCTTGCTGATATGGCTGCGGAAGCTGAAAGGGCCGGGGAGCTTGATGAAGCCGCAGAGCACAGACGTATATGGTCTTCCGTTATGGAGCTTTTTGATGAGCTGGTAAATATAACGGGAGAGGAGTCCATGAAAACGGAGGATTTTTCCGATTTGCTTTGCGACGGGCTTGATACCCTTGAAATAGCTCTTGTTCCGCCGGGAAACGATGCGGTCACGGTAGCGTCTTTTGATCAGAACAGTCTGGACAATATTAAGGCAATATATATTCTTGGCGCAAATGACGGTGTAATGCCGAAGCGCAGTGCAGAGAAAGGGCTTTTGACCGAATCGGACAGACTGCGTATTCAGGAGGCGGCAAAGGGGAAAATAGAGCTTGCTCCGGGCCGTATACAGGAAAGCGCCAACGAAAACTATCTGATGTATCAGGGGTTTTCCGAGGCAAGTACGTATTTATGGGTATCATGGGCACTGTCTGACAGTGAGGGCGACGGACTGACCCGTTCTGCGGTGGTGCGCCGTCTGCATTCAATATTGAATAATCCGATAGATATGATTCCATTGGAGGGTGCTGCACAGAGAGAAGAATTTCAGTTTACCCAGCCGAAACGTGCGGTCGGACAGCTTGCGTCAGCGCTTCGTTCCTGTATTTCAGGGGATAATGAGCAGCAGGACTGGACTTCGGTTTATAACTGGGCGTTGGAGCATGAGCCGGAAAGACTCTCAATGCTGTGCAAAGGCGCACTTTCACGCGCGAAGGATGAATCAATCCCTCCGACGCTTGCTTCAAGACTGTATACCTCAAAGAAGCGAATGGAGGGCAGTGTTTCACAGTTTGAGACATTTGCGCAGTGTCCATTCCGTTATTTCGCACAGTACGGACTTCACCTTGAGGAGCGCAGTGAATTCACATTCAGGGCGCTGGATTACGGAAATCTTCTCCACAAAATCATGTACCGCTTTGCTGAAATCATGCGCAGGGATAAAAGAGATTGGAGCTCTGTGACGCCGGAGGAACAGCAGAAGATATGCCATAAGCTGATTGAGGAAGAGGCGCCTAAGGTTCAGAACGAAATCCTTTATTCCACAGAGCAGTATAAAAATCTTATGACACGTATAGAGGATACAGTACAGGAATCCATTTCCAGGGCTGTAGGTTTTTCAGCGGCCTCGAAGTTTAAGCCTGTAATGTTTGAAAAGGCTTTTGGCAAAAATTCGCAGGAAGGCGCTGTTATGAGTTATAAGCTTTCAAATGGTGCGGAGCTGGACCTTACGGGCAAAATTGACCGTATTGATGTAGGAGAAATGCAGAATTCGGATACGGGAGAAGTAATTCCCTATTTCCTTGTTATAGATTATAAAACCGGAAGCCCTGAGCTTTCCATGATGGATGTTTATGAAGGGCTGAATCTGCAGCTTTTGACTTATGTGGTGGCAGCGGAGCGTATTTTGGCCGCACATGATGAAAAACGAATGCCTGCGGGAATATTCTACTGCTACCTTGCCAATCCGACTGTACCTCTCGGGGAACGGGCTGATGTGAACGAAGCGTTGAAAAAGGTTGCGGATGAGCTTCGTTTTAAGGGCTGGTTTATTGAAAGTTCTCAGCTTATACAGACGATTGACAGTACGAACACGTATTTGTGCGTAAAACTGAAAAAAGGAAATGAATTGCCTGCGACTAAAAACACAAAGACGCAGGAACAGTTAAAGACCATTTTGGATTATACGGAAGCGCATCTTACCGAGACTGCTGAAAATATACTTCAGGGTGATATTCGGGTCCGTCCGTTCAAAAACAAAAAAAGAAATGCCTGCAAATATTGTCAGTATCGCTCAGTATGCGGTTTTGACGTAAAAATCGGAAGCATGGAATATGTACCGGACAACATGGATGATGGTGAGATTTTGTCGGCCATGAAGAAGAAAATTGAGAAAGGAGGCAGCGGGAAATGAGTTCAGTTAAAAAAGATACTCCATCACCCGACCAGGAAAAAGCGATACATCTGACCGGAACTGATATGCTCGTTTCGGCAGCTGCCGGGTCGGGCAAGACATTTACTCTCGTAGAACGTATTGTAAGCAGTATACGCGAGGGGCGCTGCAACATTGATGAACTGCTGGTCGTTACATTTACCAATGCGGCGGCTTCCGAAATGCGGGAGCGCGTGGAGAAAAAGCTGATGGAGGCATCGCGGTCGGATAAAAAGCTTCGTCAGCAGCTTATCCGTCTTCCAAATGCGTCGATTTCTACGCTTCATTCCTTCTGCCAGTCTCTGATACGGCAGAATTTTACCGAGCTTGATCTGGACCCTAAATTCCGTCTCGGCGGGGAGCAGGAAATCGGTCTTATAAAACAGTCAGTAATAGAGGACCTATTCGAGGAAAAATATGCGGAAGGCGACAAAGAGTTTCTTTCATTTGTGCGTCAATATGGTTCGGACCGCGATGACAGCGACCTCCATGAAATGATTTTAAGCATGTATAACTTTTCACGGAGCCAGCCGCAGCCCGAGGTATGGTTGGATAATCTCAGTCAGAGCTTCGACATAAAGCAGGGCGCATTGTTAAAGGATACCGCATGGTTTGAGGAAGCATCCTCTGATGTTGCAAGAGTTCTTGAAAGCACCGTGGATAAAGCGGAATATCTTACCAGCCGTTCGCTTGAAACCGGGTGCGATGCTTATGAGGAAGCATTAAAAAATGACAAAGAACGCGCTGAAAAACTTATCACCCTGTTAAAGCAGGGTGACTGGGATGCTGTAGGCAGAGGCATGAGAGAATCTTTCATGAGGTTTAAGCCGCTCCGAAATGGCGATAAGGCGGCGCAGGATGAAATCAAAAACGGCAGGGAAGAATATAAAAAAGCCTACAAAAAAACAGCAGAAAAGTATTTCTTCGCTTCAGAACAGGAGATGCTTGATGACCTTCGGGCAGTAAAGCCGCTGGCAGACGTTTTGTGCGGTCTTACAAAAGCATTCTCGAAAGAGTTCAGGAAAGCAAAAAAGAAAAAAGGAATGCTTGATTTCAATGATCTTGAGCATTACGCGCTGCAGCTTCTGATGGAAAAAGACCCGGAAACGGGATGGTTTACCGGAAATGTAACGGAAACTGCCAAAGACCTGCAGCAAAAATACAAAGAGGTCATGGTGGATGAATATCAGGACACTAACGGGGTACAGGAGGCTATTCTGCAATGCATACAGAATGGAAAAAATTCTTTCGTCGTTGGTGATGTAAAGCAGAGTATTTACAGGTTCAGACTGGCAGATCCAATGCTTTTCCTTGATAAGCAGATTTCGTATATTAACAAGACTAAAGACGGACAGGCTCTGTTTTTGAAGGAAAATTACCGCAGCAGGCCTGAGGTGCTGGGGGCAATCAATTACCTCTTTTCCCAGTTCATGATAAAACCTGAAATGGAGCTTGATTATGACGCGGATGCGGCTCTTTACGCAAAGGCGGATTATGGCAATCCGCCCGCAAACAGCTTTGACGGCGCGCCTGCCGAAATGCTCCTTGTTGATATGGAGGACAGGGATGATGAGGAAGGCGAGGAGCTTGGCGGTCTTGAGCTTGAAGCGCATATAATTGCGAAGCGCCTTATTGAGCTTAAAGAGAATGATACCCAGGTATTTGATAAGGATAAAAAGCAGTACCGTTCCATATGCTGGAGAGATATGGCTGTGCTTATGCGTTCTGTTCATGGAAAGGCACAGACGATTGTAGAGGTGCTGAGAAATTACGGGGTGCCTGCCTATGCTGCCGCGGACGCGGGCTATTTCGAGGAAATCGAAGTGCGGCTCATGCTCTCGCTTCTTTCGGTAATTGACAATGCACAGCAGGATATACCTTTGGCGGCCGTGCTTCATTCTCCTATTGGAGAAATGACCGCCGAAGAACTGGCTGAAATGCGTGCTGAAACACCGGAAGGCGGACTTTACAGTGCGTTTTGCGCATCAAAAAATCCCAAAGCTGTCAGATTCCGCGAAAAGCTGGCAGTTTGGCGGCGTATTTCGAGACGCGTTGGCGTTCCGGAGCTTCTTCATATTCTCTATCTGGAGACAGGCTATTATGATTACGTAGGGGCTCAGCCGGGAGGAATGCTGCGTCAGGCAAATCTCCGTATGCTCAGCGACCGTGCTGCAGATTATGAAAAAACAAGCTTCAGAGGTCTTTTCCGCTTTTTGCAGTTCATTCGTCAGATGCAGAAACGTAAAACAGACCTTTCTTCCGCACGTACTCTTGGTGAAAATGAGGACGTGGTCAGAATCATGAGCGTCCATATGAGCAAGGGGCTTGAGTTTCCTGTTGCCGTCATAGCGGATATAGGAAAAGGATTTAATCTGACGGATACAAATAAATCGCTTCTGATGCACAGAAAACTGGGGCTGGGGCCGTCATGTACGCAGACGGAAGGTCATGTTAAATGGAGATTCCCCACTGTTGCCAGACACGCGGTAGCTGCAAGGCTTATACGTGAATGCAAAGCGGAGGAAATGAGAATATTGTATGTTGCTCTCACGCGCGCAAGGGAAAAGCTTATTCTGACAGGCAGCGTAGCAAAGCTGTCCAAGAAGGTTCTCAAATGGATAAGAGCGCTGCAGTATCAGAAAACGGCATTCCCCGGATATAGCGTGCTTGAAGCCAATTCATGGCTTGACTGGATAGCTCCTGCCGTAATGCGTGACAAGGAGTGCGGAAAACCTCTTTGCGATATATCTGACTGTGTTGCAGTGGCTCGCGGATTCCCGTATGATGCCGGTGCACTCGGAGAATTTAAGATGAAAGTAGAAATATTTCCCGCGTCAGCCGAAGAGGAAGAAGAACCGGATGAAGCAGAGAGAGAACTGGTCAAGAAAATCCGCGATAGACTGCCTTTGCCTGAAACTGAAGAAGGAAAAGAGAAAAAAGCTGTTTTGGACTGGGTATATCCTTTTGCAACAGACACGCCTTCGAAATTTACAGTCACGGAAGTCAAGGATCGTGTGCAGGCATTGCGCCTGAATGAAATAGAGGAAAAAATACCCGAGCTTCCCATTGCATTTCAAGAACAAGCGGAAGAACCGGATTTTCCTGTTCCGGAGTTTATGAAATCCCCGTCGGATACTGCTGATACGTCCAAGGGAGCTTCCTATGGTACTCTTATGCACCGTGTACTTGAGCGGCTCACTGATTTGTCTGCTTCAGGAAAAGATGAAATTGAAAAGGCTGTCGACGCGTTGGCGGCTTCAGGTGTATTAACAGAAGAGGAACGTGCGGCAGTCAACATTTCTTCAATAGAGGCATTCTTCAACTCTTCCATAGGGCAGCGTGTACGCAACGCCAAAATGGTATATCGGGAACAGCCCTTCAGTATGCTTGTTGATGCTTCGCTTTTCGGATATGAAAAGAAGGGCGGCGCGGAGGACAGAGTTTTCCTTCAGGGTGTTATGGACCTTTTCTTTGAAGAAGATGACGGTGAAATTGTTCTGGTAGATTATAAAACTGACCGTAATACGACTCCGAAAAAAATTTGTGAGCGCTATGCGGTACAGTTGGCACTTTACAGTGAGGCAATTGAACGCTCCACAGGGAAGCATGTAAAGGAATGTTATATTTTCCGCTTGTCTGATGGAGATGTTGTTAAGGTTGCGACAGATATGCCTGTTTACGTGAATTCAAGGTAGCTTTTTTCAGAATGTTTTGCTAGCAAAACTTGGGCTATGGCGTTATAATAATACATGATTTTGCGACTTAACAGAATAAAGCAGTCAGGTGCTGAAGCTTAATAGGGAAGTCCGGTCTGATTCCGGCGCGGTCCCGCCACTGTATGAATGAGCATTTTCTAAGATGTCACTGGTGTAGCCGGGAAGGCTGAAAATGCGATGAGTTTAGCCAGGAGACCTGCCTGATTGCAACACCGTACTGCAAATGCAGGCGGCCTACGGTTGATAGGCGGGGTGCGAATGATTACTATGGTTATCTAAATGGTCTCCCCCTGCCCGTTGACGGACAGGGGGTTTTTTATTGGCAAAGGAACTGCGCGGAGGGTATACGACAGGCGCATGTATGGCAGCCGGAGTCAAAGCCGCTCTTCTGTATGAACAGGGAGAGGAATGCGACTCTCTGGCGCTGAAGGCGCTGGATGATACTATATTGACGATTCCCGTAAAGGATGTCAAAGAAACAGAGAATGGAATTATGGCTGAAATCGTAAAGGACGCCGGAGATGATCCTGATATCACCAACGGTGTTTCCGTATTTACGACCATCCGCCACCTGCCTAAAGGCAGCGGGCTGGTGTTCTGCGCAGGAGAAGGCATAGGCACAGTAACGAAGCCGGGCCTTTCCGTGCCGGTTGGAGAGCCTTCAATCAACCCGGGGCCAAGAAAGCTTACCCGAAATGTTGTGGAAGAAATTTTGGGAGCGGATGCAGACCTTGAGGTTACTGTTTCGATTCCTGCGGGGACGGAGCTCTGCAAGCAGACATTAAATCCTGTGCTGGGCGTTATCGGAGGAATTTCTGTAGTAGGAACGACAGGAGTGCTGCGGCCTATGTCCGAAGAAGGCTTTAAGAACTCTCTGGTACCGCAGATTGACGTAGCCCTTGCGGCGGGCCTTGATACGCAGGTTTTTGTTCCCGGAAAAATCGGTGAAACCCTTGCTGTTAAGCACGGAATACCAAAGGAAGCAATTATACAAACGAGCAACTTCATTGGCTTTATGCTTGAGGCCGCGGCTGAACGCGGAGTAAAGCGTGTGCTGCTGTTCGGTCATATAGGAAAGCTTGCAAAGGTAGCCGCAGGTGTGTTTTATACACATAACCGAATCGGAGACGGACGTCTTGAGGCTATCGCAGCCTATGCTGCGGCGGAAGGAATGCCGCAGGAGGGCGTAATAAAGATTCTGAATTCAACAACAACAGAGGATGCTTTGTCTGTCCTTGAAGAACATAAACTCGTATATGTATGTAATAAACTTGCAGAAAGAGCAAGTGTCAGAGCCGAGAGATTTATTTTCAACAAACTCAAGGTGGGCACTGTACTTGCGACTATGCAGGGCACCATTCTCGGAATGGATGCAAACGCCATAGAGATGGGAAGGGACTTTCATTGGGATATAGAATCATAGTAGCCGGTATCGGACCGGGCAATCCAAAATATGTACTGCCTGCCGCGGCCGAGGCGATTCAAAATGCCAAAGTGCTTGTGGGAGGCAGCCGTGCGCTTGCTGATTTTGCGCGTGACGGACAAATGACAATGCCCATACGAGGGGATATTCCCGCTGTTATGGATTTTATTCGTAAGCATATTGAGACTTCAGATGTTGTTGCAATGGTCTCGGGAGATCCAGGTTATTATTCCCTGCTTGACGCGCTTCGGCGTGAATTTTCAGAGGATGTAATCAATGTTATTCCCGGTATCAGCTCGGTGCAGTATGCTTTTTCAAAGCTTGCTCTGCCCTGGCATGATGCACTGCTTTTAAGTTTTCACGGCCGTGTGCCTGATGATTCA
>NZ_CDXDFU010000104.1:0-6698 GCF_978017985.1 Schwartzia sp. (in: firmicutes)
GTTGGAAGCATAATGATTCCGACCTTGATAGCTGCAGGTGTTCATCCGGCCATGGCTGCCGCTACTGTTCTTGCGGGAACGTGGGGAAGCGCAATCAGCCCGGGCAACGCGCATAACCCGTTCGTTGCCGAGCTTGCAGGTACGGATATGATGACAGTCATTATCAACGAAACCCCTGCCTCGGTGGTTGCATCTATAGCCTGTGTTATCGTGATGACTGCTTACGCGCATTTCATGAAGGAAGGCGCGTCTGACGAAAGAAGAAAAGAATATCTTGAGAAGGTAGCTGAGGAAGAACACCTTCAGATGAGCAATTTCAAAGTCAATCCGCTTCGGGCGATTGTGCCTGTAGTTCCATTGCTCCTTTTGGTTCTTGGCTCAAAACAGGTTGGCATTCTGCCTGCAATGGGAGTTCCTCTTTCAATGATTATCGGTGTAGTTCTTGGACTTCTCGTTACCTGGTCGGACGCACAGGAGGTATGCCGTAACTTCTTTTCCGGTATGGGCGCCGCTTATGCTGATGTTATCGGTCTGATTGTCTGTGCAAGCGTCTTTACTACAGGTATGGCAGCCGTTGGTCTTACAGGCGCACTGACCGAACTTATGAAGGGCTCTCAGTCCATTGCTGCTGCAGCGGGCACCTTCGGCCCATTCTTTATCGCGGTTATCTCCGGCTCCGGTGATGCGGCTGCATTTGCATTCAACGGCGCGGTTACACCCTTCGCCGAACAGTTCGGAATGACTATCATGGACCTTGGTTCTCTGGCGCAGATTGCGGGAGCTATGGGACGCTCTATGTCTCCTGTCGCAGGTGCGGCTATTATCTGCTCAGGGCTTGCAAAGGTCAATCCGATTGAGGTATCGAAGAGAAACTTCCTTCCTTGCCTTGTTTCGGCTATTGTACTTATGATTATGCTTTAATCAGACATGAAGGAGAGAGAATATCATGTCGCAAACTGCTGTGATTGACGAAAAACGTGTACTGGAAGAATTTTTTGAGCTTGTAAAAATTCGCTGCTCAACACACGACGAGCGTGAAATCGGAGACCTTCTGACGAAGCGTCTTACTGAGCTTGGCGGTACGGTGCATGAGGATAATGCAGGAGAAAAGCTTGGCGGAAACTGTGGGAATCTTGTTGCGGATTTTCCTGCTTCCGATGCTGCCCATGAAAATGTACCGACCATAATGCTCACAGCACACATGGACTGTGTTGAGCCGTGTGAAGGGGTAAAGCCTGTTCTGGATAACGGAATTATCCGCTCAGACGGAACCACAATACTTGGTAGCGATGACAAAGCCGGAGTAGTGGCTATCCTTGAAGCGATTAGGCAGCTTAATGAAAAAAATATTCCGCACGGTCCTATGCAGGTGGTTTTCACAACTTCGGAGGAAAACGGAGTACACGGTTCGCAAAATCTTGATACAAGTCTTTTGCATTCCGATTACGGATTTACTCTGGATACTCATGGTCATCCAGGTTCTATGACATTCATGGCTCCCGGGAAGAATCAGCTGCACATTCATATAGAAGGCAAAGCAGCTCACGCGGGAATTGCGCCTGAAAACGGAATCAATGCAATAGTCGCGGCAGGTAAGCTATTGGCGGATGCTCCGCAGGGACGTATAGATGAAGAAACGACCTGCAATGTGGGGCGTATCGTTGGCGGAAACGCTACAAACGTCGTCGCGGACGTCTGCGATATATATTATGAAAGCCGCAGCCGTGATAAGGCAAAGCTTGATAAAATCACGCAGGATATTGTTGAGCACTTTGAAAAAGGTGCTGCCTCCGTGAATTGCAAAATCACCGCAGAGATTAGCCCGGATTACGGACCGTATGTGCTTGAAAAAGATTCACCGGCTATTCAGCTGGGGAAGAAGGCTGCAGAAAAACTTGGTTTCCCGGTCGCACTTGAAGAATCAGGTGGCGGCTCTGACGCAAATCATTTCAATACATACGGCGTACCAACAGTTGTTCTTGCCGTCGGTATGGAAAATGCACATACAAAGGAAGAATATATAGAAGAAAAAGACCTTTATGACGCTGCCCGCTGGGCACTTCAGATTGTCATAGAAGGCGCGGAACTGAAAAAGTAAAAATTAACGGAGCCATGACAGAATGTAAAAGCATTTTGTTGATGGCTCCGTTTTGTTGTGTGATAAGATAAATTGTCATAACTTAAGATTGATGTGTGGCCGATTTTTATTTTTTATAAATTTATTCATTAAATTAAAAAGGATTTTTTCATGTCATATCGAATTATACCAATAGAGGTTTTATAATCTAAATTTCATAAAAATCGGGTGCAGCCGGATGCCCTGATTTAAAATATATGTTCTGACGGAGTTAGGTGTAACAATACTCATGAAAGGATTTCAAGGGAGGGTTGTGCAATGTTTAGTTTTTCTTCAATGAAGACGCGCTTCATTGTAATCATCGTTGGCGTATCTGTTTTTTCGATGCTCGTTTTGGGTGCGTTTTCTACGTATGAAATGGTTCAGAAGAAAGAGCAGGATATCAAGGCCTTTCGTAAGGAAGCTGAAGCAGCTGTCGAAATGAGACTGAAGCAGGAAACGGAAATTGCTGTCAGTGTCATTGACCAGATGCACAAGCAGCAGCTTGCCGGAAAAATGACTGAAGAGCAGGCGAAAAAAGCCGCTGCCGACCTTGTGCGGGACATGCGTTACGATGACGGAAAAGGATACTTCTGGATTGATACGGATCAGGGCGTAAATGTCGTCCTGCTTGGACGCGATACAGAAGGAAAATCCCGTATAGGCTCGAAAGACCCCAGCGGACGTCTTTTCATTCAGGAAATGATTAAGAACGGCAAAAAAGACGGCGGAGGATTTACGGACCTGATGTTTGCAAAGCCCGGCGAGTCAACACCGCTTCCGAAACGCAACTATACCGTCGAATATAAGCCGTATCATTGGGTTCTCGGCACAGGCGTATGGATTGACGATATTGATGAAATGTGTGCGGCAAAAGAAGCGGAAGGCGCCGCGGCACTCCGGAGTCAGCTGATTCAAATGCTCGTATGCCTTGTCGTCCTTATTGTCGTGTTCAGCGCATTTGCTTTTTGGACCGGCGTACGTATTTCGAAACCGCTGCAGTATGTTGAGGAACGTCTTACTGCTATGGGCGGCGGTGACTTCTGCAAGAAAAACAGCAATCCTGAAATAGAGCAGGAGCTTATGGAACGTCCGGATGAGCTTGGAAGTATGACACTCGCCATGACAAAAATGCGGAGCAATGTCAGCGTACTGATGAAAAAAATCAGCGAGTCATCGGAATATGTGGCATCTTCTTCTGAGGAGCTCACATCAAGCGCGGAGCAGTCCTCAGAGGTCAGCGAGTCCGTTGCGAATTCCGTTGTAAATGTTGCAAGCGCATGTGCGGAGCAGACTACATTGGTTGCCAGCGCAGCCGAGCAGTCGGAAAATCTGCAGAAATATATGGATGACTTTGCTGATCGTCTGAAGGGAGCAACAGAGCAGATTCAAAGGACAAGCGACGCGGCAGCAAACGGCGGCGCGACCATCAGCGAGGCCGTTCAGCAGATGAAGGAAATCAAGGAAGCAGTTGGTGAGACGGCCAGGGTTATCGGAGCACTTGGCGAATCCTCGAAAGAGATTGGTGCTATCGTAGACGCTATCTCGTCTATTGCTGAACAGACGAATCTGCTTGCACTCAACGCGGCAATTGAGGCTGCACGTGCCGGAGAGCATGGCCGTGGATTTGCTGTTGTAGCAGACGAGGTCAGAAAGCTTGCTGAGCAGTCCCGGGAGCAGGCAGGAGAGATTGCAAACCTCATTCATGGTATTCAGCAGGAGTCCCAAAATGCTGTTGATGTAATGCAGCAGGGCATTGAAAAAGTCGATGGAGGAACAGTAGCCGTCGACAGCGCGGGCTCTACATTTAATGAAATCGTGAAGATGGTATCTCAGGTAGCAACGGATTCAGAACACATGGCAGAGCTGGTTAAAAACCTCAAAGGCGGGGCAGACCATATCACAGAAGCCATCGAATCCATTGATGAGAAGAGCAGAAGCGTTGCATCCGAGGCAGAATCTGTATCGGCAGCAACGGAAGAGCAGACGGCCTCCATGCATGAGATTGCAGCGGCAAGCCGCAAGCTTTCCGAGATGGCAGGAGACCTCCAGGAAGTAGTAATAAAATTCAAAACCTGAGTCCGGTAAAAGGAACCCATCGCTCCTGCGCAGCACGTTCCCTTTCGTTGCATCAAGGACTCTGTTTATAAATTGAAGGTATGTAATTGGATTTTTGTTGTTAGAATAAGGAGAGATGTGGAATGGAAGAAATTTTATCACGCTTTAGCGTCAAAAAGAAAATCATGGTGCTCATTTCGATACTGTTCATTGTCGTAATGCTGAGTTTGGGCATCGTGCTGGATCGGGTTATCACGAAGAGCGAAATGCAGAACTTTGAAGAAGAGACAAAGATGCAGGCTGAGCAGGTCGATGCCTCTATGGACCTCTTCCTGCGCGGGCTTCGTGACAGTGTTAAAAACATGGCGAATGACCCGATTCTCAGGAACGGCGGAAATATTACCGTCTATATTGACGGCGCCGCAGGAGCTGACGGCATGATTGCCATGGACCCGCAGGCCAAAGGCGGCTTCGAGCTGCAGGCATACCAGCTGTTTCAGCGCCTTGCCGAGTCGCATAAAGAGTCTATTTCGGTAGTAAGCTACGGAACGACTGACGGCGGATATCTCCAGTATCCGGCAGTAAAACGTAAGAAGGGCTATGATTCCCGTAAACGCAGCTGGTTCAAAGACAGCATGGCAGACGTAAATGCCGTACGTATTACGAAACCCTTCAAAACATCGAAAGGAACACCGACTGTTGGTATCTTTGCCACGGTTAAGAGCATGAGCGGTCAGCCGCTTGGTGTTCTCGGTATCAACATCGACCTTCCTGTCGTTACCGACATGATTGGAGAAATCAAAATCGGAGAGACAGGCTACATCATGATGCTGGATGCTGACGATATAATCGTCGCAGACCCGAAGCATCCTGACGAAAACTTCAAGAAGCTGGCTGAATCCGGTCTCGGTGAACTGGCTTCGATGGACCTGAATGCAAAAGGTCTCAAGGAAATCACACTTGACGGCACAAAGAAATTTGTGAGTGTCTATAGCTCCAACGCTACAGGCTACAAATACGTCACGATTGTTGACAAATCCCAGATAATGGCAAGCGTCAACAGTATGCGTACTATTTTGGCAGTCGTGCTGGTGGTTGCTCTTGTACTGATTTTCTTTGCAACCATGTGGATTTCGAACATCATCGTTAAACCGCTTAAAGGACTTGAAGCTTCCGCTGCGCGCATCGCAAACGGCGACCTCCGTCAGGAGGACCTTCTCATCGAAGCAGATGATGAAATCGGACATCTTGCAGAGTCCTTCAACCAGATGACAAAACAGCTCAAAAATCTTCTCGGCAAGATTAAGGGCAGCGCTGACGAAGTATTCAACTCGTCCGCGCAGATGTCACAGGGCGTTGAGCAGGTAGCTCAGACTATCACTCACGTAGCTGAAAGTGTAGGAGATATCGCAGAGTCTGCTACACAGCAGAATGAAACCATGAATGGCATGGTGGCTAATATCCGCGATATGTCGGATCAGGTAACTAACATTGCCGATTCCTCCGAAGAAATCAGCAAATCCTCCGGCAAAGCAGGTCAGGCCGCTCTCGACGGTGTCAATGCCATCGAGTCCGCTGTTGCGCAGATTCGTGACGTGTTCGATACCGTAAACGATTCCGCGAAGGCAGTCGGCGAGCTTGGACGCCGCTCCGAAGAAATCGGCGAGATTGTAGGTACTATCAAGAGCATTGCCGAGCAGACGAACCTCCTTGCACTCAACGCAGCTATCGAGGCTGCCCGTGCCGGTGAACAGGGCCGCGGATTCTCCGTCGTCGCTGACGAAGTCCGCAAGCTGGCTGAACAGTCTGCTGAAGCAGCTCAGGAAATCGCTGAAAAGATTGGCGGAGTCCAGCAGGTCACAGTACAGGCTGTTGAAAGCATGACGGCAGGCACAGAAAAAGTCCGTGTCGGCAGCGAAGCAGTTGAGGACGCAGGCAAACAGTTCAAACTCATTGCCGACCACATCCGCATCGTAGATGACATGGTAAAAGAATCTGCAGTCAATGCTACCAAGGTTGCTGAAAAGAGCAAAGGCGTCCTCACAGACGCGGAAGATGTGGAGCGTTCCACGAAGAAAGTCACGGAGAACATCACATCTATCTCGGCAGCAACGGAAGAACAGTCTGCTTCCATGGAAGAGATTGCGGCATCCAGCCATCATCTCTCCACTATGGCAGAAGACCTCCAGAAAGAATCCAGCCGTTTCAGATTCTGATGAACAACAAACACCTCCTTATGACTTATGTCATTTGGAGGTGTTTTTGTATGCGTTAAGTCCTGATTTTTAAAGAAAAAGAAAAATTTTATAAAATTTATCAGATAAATACTTAAGATGTATCGGTAATGAGCGATATATAAGTAGAAATCTTTTTCGGTATGCATTCTGAGGATAGAATGCATAGAACGATGTTCATGATCAAGGAGGAAGAAAATCATGGCTATGGTAATTAAGAATAATAAGGAATCGTTGAACACGATTAACACCCTTAACAAAAATAATAAAGCTAAAGGCAAAAGCATGGA
>NZ_CDXDFU010000105.1:0-6378 GCF_978017985.1 Schwartzia sp. (in: firmicutes)
CGAAAGAGCTTTTTTATTTTGGTTCACACAACAGGAGGAAAAAGAATGTCAGAAGAAAGCAACATCCCTAAGGTCTATGACCCGAAATCATTTGAGAAAAAATGGTATGACTACTGGGAGGAAAATAACCTTTTCCACGCGGAAGTAGAAGAGGATAAAGATCCGTACAGTATCGTTATTCCGCCACCGAATGTTACGGGGCAGCTGCACATGGGCCATGCTATGGATAATACATTGCAGGATATTTTGATTCGCTGGCGCCGCATGCAGGGATACAATACGCTCTGGATGCCGGGCTGCGACCATGCGGGCATAGCAACACAGGCAAAGGTTGAAGAGGCACTTCGCAAGGAAGGAAAAAGCCGTTATGACCTGGGCCGCGAGAAATTCCTTGAGCGTGTATGGGCATGGAAGGAAGAATACGGCAACCGTATCATGTTCCAGCTCCGTACCCTGGGTTCTTCCTGCGACTGGGAACGTCAGCGTTTCACCATGGATGAAGGCTGCTCCCGCGCAGTACGTGAGGTTTTCGTAAGCCTCTACGAAAAAGGTCTGATTTATCAGGGCACGCGTATAACGAACTGGTGCCCACGATGCAACACGGCGCTTTCGGATATTGAGGTCGAGCACGAGACAGAGCAGGGACATCTCTGGCATCTGCGTTATAAATTCAAGGATTCGGACGAATATGTTGAAATCGCTACGACACGTCCTGAGACAATGTTCGGTGATACGGGCGTTGCAGTCCATCCTGATGATGAGCGTTATAAGCATCTCGTAGGAAAAACATTGATTCTTCCTATAGTAAATCGTGAGATTCCTCTGTTTGCTGATGAGTATGTTGACCCGAAATTCGGAACAGGTGCAGTAAAGGTTACTCCTGCACACGACCCGAACGACTTTGAGATGGGCGAGCGTCATAATCTCGAGCAGATTAAGGTTATCAACAACGACGGCACAATGGGCGCAGGGGCAGGCAAATACGAGGGCCTTGACCGCTATGAATGCCGCAAAAAGCTCGTCAAAGAGCTTGAGGAGCTCGGTGTACTCGTTTCCACAGAGGAGCATGAGCATGCAGTCGGTCACTGTTCGCGCTGTGATACGACAGTTGAACCGCTTGTTTCCAAGCAGTGGTTCGTCAAGATGGAATCTCTGGCAAAACCTGCCATTGAGGCAGTAAAAGACGGTCGTATTAAATTCGTACCTGAGCGTTTTACGAAAATTTACATCAGCTGGCTTGAGAATATCCGCGACTGGTGTATTTCCCGTCAGCTTTGGTGGGGTCATCGTATTCCTGCATGGTATTGCGATGATTGCGGTGAGACTGCGGTATCCCGTACTGATCTTACGGAATGTCCGCACTGCCACAGCAAGCATATCCATCAGGACGAGGATGTACTTGATACATGGTTCAGCTCCGGCCTATGGCCTTTTGAAACTATGGGCTGGCCTGACAACACACCTGAGCTCAAGCAGTTCTACCCGACGGCTACGCTGGTTACGGGCTACGATATCATCTTCTTCTGGGTTGCACGTATGGTCATGTTGGGCCTTGAATTCGGAAAGGATATTCCTTTCCACCATGTATTTATCCATGGTCTTGTCCGCGACAGCCAGGGCCGCAAGATGTCAAAATCTCTCGGCAACGGTATCGACCCTGTTGAGGTTATTGACAAATACGGCGCGGATACACTGCGCTTCATGCTCATTACGGGCAATACTCCGGGAAATGACATGCGTTTCTACTGGGAGCGTGTTGAGTCTGCCCGTAACTTTGCAAATAAGCTTTGGAATGCTTCACGCTTCATGCTTATGAATCTTGAGGGCTTTGATAACAGCTTTGTCCCTGAGGACTCGGATTACACACTGGCTGACCGCTGGATTCTCAGCCGTTATGCGAAAACTGTTGCGGGAGTCACAGAAAATCTTGAGAAATTCGAGCTTGGCGAAGCTGCACGCTCCATTTATGAATTTATCTGGAGCGAGCTCTGCGATTGGTATATCGAGCTTGTAAAAGCACGTCTTTACGACAAGGACAACGCACGTCCGCGTCAGACGGCACAGTACGTCCTGGGGTATGTTCTCGAGCATACGCTTCGACTTCTGCATCCTTTCATGCCGTTCATCACAGAGGAAATCTGGCAGCATATTCCGCATGAAGGCAAGAGCATCATGGTTACTGAGTGGCCGAAGAATGAAGAGGCTAAACTTGACGAGGCAGCAGAGACAAATATGACGGCCGTTATGGATACAATAAAGGCTATCCGCAACATGCGTGCGGAGGTTAATGCAGTACCGGGCCGCAAGAGTGAGGCTATTCTCCATTTTGCTGATGAAAGCCTTTCAAAGATTTTCTCCGAAAACGAGGCATATTTGCGCGTACTTGCTGATGCAGAGCCTGTAACGATTCTTCCGGCAGATGCTGCCAAGCCCGAAAATGCTATGACTGCTGCTGTAAGCGGTGTTGAAATTTATCTTCCGCTCAAAGGACTTATTGATGTTGAGAAGGAGACGGCACGTCTTACAAAAGAGCTTGAGAACTTGGATAAGGAAATCAAGCGCGCAGCCGGAAAGCTGTCCAACCAAGGCTTTGTTGCAAAAGCTCCGGCTGATGTTGTAGAAAAAGAACGCGCAAAGCAGAAGGAATATGAGGAGAAGAAAGCAGTAGTTGCCGAACGCCTCAAATACCTTGCGACGCTTTGAGGAATGTCATGACATACAACGATTCATTAGCGTATCTGGAGAGCCTGAATACCTTTGGCATTAAGCTTGGTCTTTCGAGAATCGAGCGTCTTGCCGAGCTTTTGGGCCATCCGGAGCGCAGGTATAAAACTATCCATGTCACAGGAACGAACGGAAAGGGTTCTGTTTCCTGCATGACGGCGGAAATACTTCAAAAGTCCGGACTCCGAACGGGTCTGTATACCTCTCCGCATCTGTTTTCATATACGGAGCGGTTCAAGATAAACGGAGAAGAAATTTCCGAGTCTGATTTTGCTGACTGCATAGATCGGGTGAAAAAAGCGGTTGAACAGATGATCAGTGAAGGGGAGGAATCTCCGACACAGTTCGAGGTTCTTACGGCACTAGCGTTTTTGTGGTTTGCGGAGCAGAAGGTTGATTACGCTGTAATTGAGGTAGGACTGGGCGGGCTTTTGGATTCTACGAATATCATTACACCTGTTCTTTCGGTCATTACCAATGTTACTCTCGAACATGCCGACAGATGTGACGGAACTCTCGATGGTGTGGCGCGCCATAAGGCCGGAATCATCAAAAACGGTGTTCCTGTTATTACTGCGGCAGAGGGGATGCCTCTTGAAATTATTCGAAGAACAGCAGAGGAAAAAGGTGCTGAGCTTTTTGTGCGGGGCCTTGATTTTACCAGTGATTTTGTTCGTTTTCACGAAACCGTACAGGAACTTACCCTTTCGTCGGAAAATCTTGGTGTAAGGTCTCTGCACTATGATTTGTCCCTTTTGGGAGATTATCAGATTGCAAACAGCTCTCTGGCGGTTATGGCGGCAGTGCTGCTCTCGAGAAGCGAGCCTTCGATTACTCCCGCGGCAATGCAGGCGGCACTTAAAAATGCCGTCTGGCCGGGCCGTTTTGAGGACATGAGCATAGGGAATCAGCAAATCCGTGTGGACGGAGCACATAATCCTGCCGGGATAAAGGCGCTTCGTGAGGCGCTGGACAGATATTATCCGGATATGCCGAGAGTATTCCTTATGGGTATTCTGAAGGATAAGGCTATTGATGAGATGCTTGAGGCGCTTTTGCGTCCTGAGGATACGCTGGTTGCCACCCTGCCGGATTCTCCGAGGGCTGCCGAACCGGAGCTTTTGGTGGAAAAAGCTGCAGTGAGCCACGGAGAGGCTGAAGCGGATAACGTTAAAGCACTTGATCGGGCACTTGAACTTTCGGGAGAGGGAACTCTTCTCGTATGTGCAGGTTCGCTCTATTTAATTGGCGGATTGCGGCAGCTGCTTTTACAGAAGGAGCATTGAATTATGAGAGATCTTAAAGCAATGCGAAGAAAGCGGAATCTGATTTCAATAGAAAACCTGGCTTTTAAGGCACTGCAGGCGGAGGCGTTTCTGCTGGCGCTGTCGCCGGGAGCAGCAACCATAGCAATGCTTATCGGTTTTGCATTATGGCTGATATGCTGGAAAATGGATGACGATGTTCATTTCAGGCATCTTCCCTTTGACAAACCGCTGCTTGCTTTTGTGGTTATCGCGGGACTGTCTGTGCTGGTATCGCCTGACCGGGGTTTTAGCTTCTATAACTATTACAACCTTGTCGGCGCATATTCCATCACCTATATACTTGCGGGTCAGACAGTTCGCTCTGAGGAACGGCTGCGCAGTGTGCTTGAAGCGTTTGCAGTCAGTGCGGCGATAGTTGTTCTTTACGGATTTTATCAATTCATATTCGGTATTGATATAAGCGCAATGAAATGGGTAGACGGAGAGGCATTCCCGGAACTCAGAAAGAGAGTATTCTCCACATGGGAGAACCCGAATATTCTGGCGGGGTACCTGAATGAAGTTATCTGCATGGTATTTGCCTTCTTTGTCTTTGTGAAGGATAAGAAAGCGAGAATCATGGCAGGAGGCTTTATGGTGTGCCTTGCTGCGTGCCTTGCAATGACGTACGCACGCGGTGCCTGCCTTGCGATTGCTGCCGTAATCGGACTCTACGGACTGGTGAAGGACCGTCGCATACTTGCCGGACTTGCTGCTTTTGGTTTTTTGATGCTGCTTGCGGATCCGGTTCTGGCTGAAAGACTTACATCAGTATTCACTAAGGTCGATACTTCATCAGAAATGCGGCTGGCACTTTGGGAAAGCTCAGTGGATATGATTTGCGACCATCCTTTCCTGGGGATAGGATGGGGCGCATACTGGATGGTTTATCCGGAATATGACTTCTATATAAACGATGCAGCCGTAAAAATAGTACATGCTCATAACATGTACCTGAATTATGCGGTTGAAACAGGGGTGTTTGGTGCGCTTGCGTTCCTGTGGTATTTCTTCGGAACGATGGCGCAGGCATTTATGAAGAGCCCTGAGGAAGGAGAACAGTCCGTTATGGTACGTGCCTTCCGTCTCGGTCTCGGATTAGCACTTATGTCGGTGGCTTTGGGTGGAATAACGGACGATGTTTTGTTCAATATACCTACCTCAATGCTCCTTTGGATGCTCTGTGCATTGGGTGCTTCAGCCCGTGAAATGACCTCTTAAAACCCATTGAAATTATCTAGGACGTAAGTACCTATATGGATTCACGTACGAAAGAAAAAAGCGGAAAGACATGTAAAAGTGTGTGTCTTTTCGCTTTTTTCTTATCACAATATATAGTATGCAGTTATAGATAAAAATGTTTATAATACACAATATATATGATTTTCGGTTTGTAAGACAAAACTTTCGAATTAAATGTATAAATTGTCGAAAAAATTTATGAAAAATGGGCTTAAAACTTGACTCTGAATACTCAGAGTGGTATTCTTGTTCATGGGAAAAATGATACGAAATGGTCAAATGTCTGCAAGTCAGGTCGACAGGCCGATGCGAGCGGCTTCAAATGACTGAACACTCAGATATCTGAAGATTCGTATCAGACAAAAGGCCAATATAGGGCCTGAAATTTAAAGGAGGTTTTTTAATGATTGACATTACTGATCGCGTACGCAACAAAGCCCTGCGTGAGAAAATCGTATCGGCTGAGGAAGCCGCTGCGTTTATCAAACCGGGCATGAGCATCGGTACCAGCGGATTCACACCGTCGGGCTACCCGAAGGCTGTTCCTCTTGCCCTTGCAAAGCGCATCGAGAAAGAGCACTTCAAAATCAATCTTTGGACTGGCGCTTCTGTCGGCCCTGAGCTTGACGGCGAACTCACGAAGGTCAATGGTATCGATTTCCGTATGCCTTATCAGACGAATAAGGATATACAGAAGGCGATCAACACGGGCGAGGTTTCATATTGCGATCTCGATCTGAGTTCCTCCGCGCAGATGGCTCGTTACGGCTTCATGAAAGGCAACAAGATTGATGTTGCTATCGTCGAAGCTGCTGCAATCACGGAAGAGGGCAATATCATTCCGACAACTTCTGTCGGTAATGCTCCGTCCTATGTCCAGACTGCAGATGTCGTCATCGTCGAGGTTAACACCTCCCAGCCGCTGGCTCTCGAAGGAATGCATGATATCTACGTTCCTCTCGATCCTCCGTTTCGTCTCCCGATCCCGGTAGTTCGGCCCGACCCTCGCATCGGTACACCGTTCAGTCCGTGCGATCCGGAAAAGATCAAATTCATCGTTGGCACGGACATCACCGATAAGGTTCGTCCGCTGGCTCCGGTGGAC
>NZ_CDXDFU010000106.1:0-16620 GCF_978017985.1 Schwartzia sp. (in: firmicutes)
GCGAACCAGCTCTGCGGAGTCAAAGGCCACCGTTCAGTCGGCGGCATGCGCACCTCCATATACAACGCAATGCCCATGGAAGGCGTAGAGCGTCTTGCAGACTTCATGGAGAAATTCAAAAAAGCAAACGCATAAAGCACAGAAACCGCATGGCACAAGGCCATGCGGTTTTTTTGCGCATATTTTTGCTTTCACTTTCTGCGCATTGCATTTAAAATACAAAGAAATTCATTTCAAATGAAAAAACTTCTTTCATTCAATCTTCAAATATGCTATAATGCGTTTTGTGAAAGACAATACTTACATATTAAATTAATGTAAAGGACTGATAACATTGCATATTCGTCACCGTAAGCTGCTGAACATCGTAAACGAAAAGAAACGCGTTGCCGTTACCGAGCTCGCACAGGGGCTTGATGTATCAGAGGTTACAATAAGAAAAGACCTCAGCACACTGGAACACATGGGGCTTCTCCGCAGGGAGCATGGCTATGCGGCCATGGCGCAGAGTGACGACATAGCAAATCATCTTTCCTTCAACTACGAAACGAAGCACCGCATTGCAATGCGCGCTGCCGATACAGTACATAACGGTGAAACAGTAATGATTGAGTCCGGTTCCTGCTGCACGCTGCTCGCGGAAGAGCTCGCCATGAACCGCCGCGACGTCACAATCATCACGAACTCGGCATTCATTGCCTCCTTCGTCCGCAAATCCCCCAGCGCTCACATCATTCTGCTGGGCGGCGAATACCAGAACGAATCCCAGGTAATGATCGGGCCTATGATCCGCAAATGCGTCAGCGATTTCTATGTGGATAAATTCTTCATCGGTATCGACGGCTTCAACGAAAACGGCTTCATGAGCAACAACCTCATGCGCGCTGAAGCAATCCGTACAATGTCGAAAAAGGCAAAGCATATCGTCATTCTCACGGAATCGGTCAAATTCACCCAGACGGGTGTTGTTTCCCTGTTCCCGTTCGAAGCGGTAGACTCTGTGTTCACCGACGACGGCATCACCGCCGAGGCAGCACAAATGCTTCACGCGGGAGATACACACGTATATACCGTAACATCAAGCAACGAATAACATGTACAAACAAAAATAATCCGGACGAATCGTCCGGATTATTTTTTATGCTTATTCAATACATATGCGTTGCTTTATATTCCTGAAAATCAAAGGGCTTTGAAATGTCGAACTTAGCTTCGAACATTCTGTTCCAGGGGAAAGTAACCTCAAGGTACTGCAGTCCTTCAAAGGGAGGAAGATTTTCTTCCGCAAAACGCTTCATGAAATTCGTCGTTCTTGCCTCAGCTGCTCTTTTCCTGTCGCCGAGCGTAGAATACGTGCCGCTTGCGCGCAGCCAGCCAAGCTGCCGTGCTACTGTTCCGCGGACATTGGCCTGATATGCCCAGTCATCAAGATAGCGTGTCATAAGCAGCTTGTCACATGCCTCGTCCGACATCTTCGATGCCAGCATGCCCTGTCCAAGCACAAAGCCCGTACTGTTGGTCGGCGTATTCCAGCCGGAATATGCACGGAGTTTGAACAGAAGCTCATGGTCTTTGAGCATTTCCATCAAAGCATTGTCCGCCCCGTTGGCATATGCAATATCAGCAACACAGGTCGGTTTTCCTGTAGCTATGCTTTCCTGAACAAGCTCAACGAAATATTTTGTGCCGTCACGCGGCGTGCCGTTATTTGCACGGTCATTTGCCTCATAGGTCTGACCGTTTGGATTCGTATTTACCAGCAGATTAAAATCCGCATTTTTATCCGAGCTCATAAGGAGTCCGCCGGCAGCCGTTATATGTGCCTTTATGGTATCCGAAATCTTCTCGTCGGAATATTTCGGTACCGTGTTTCCTCCGCGGCCCCAGTTGTATTTAACATAAACGAACGGAACTGTTCTCGTCCAGTCATTGTAAGCACGGGTGAACATGAGCAGCGCAAACTCGTCGATTCCTGCCATTGCCTGGAACTTCGACACCCCGAGGTCAGCACCCTCCGCCGCCAGCTTGCGGCTTTCCATATGTGTCTGCGAATACGGAGCGTTGTCATCACGTCCGAGTGCCAGGTAATCAAAGAGGCCTTCACGTCTGAGCTGAATCAGCTTCTTATTTGCCTCAAAATTTTTATTACGGCGGGTCAGCCAATCATCAATGGCATCCTTCGGAATAAGCTTGCCAAGGAATTCAAATTCCTTTTTCTCACGGTTAGTCAGCCCTTCCGTTTCCATTTTATCCGTCAGAGAAGTATACCGGAAAATGTCGCTGCCATAGCTTGCATAGTAGCTTGGCTCAACTCCGCTGGATTCCTCTGAAGAACGCGGAGTACGCATTATTGATCCGAACACATAAATCTTAAGATTCGGATTTTTTGCCTTAAAGTCATGGAACCGGTCAATACGCGCGTCAATCACACGCTGCGGATAATCATGTTTTCTGGAGCCTACAAGGCTTCCGTACAAAAGTGTATCGGAGGACAGCACGGCAATGTTTGCCGACTGTGCCTGATCATCAAGCCAATCCCATACATCATCAGGATTTCCCGGTCTTTCACGGTTTCCGAGAAGTTCATCAGGTGTCGTCACAATATCCCAGCCGACGGCCTTCATGGTTTCCTCAGTCTGCTCGTCGGAAATCGGTCTGTTGTCATGCGGCACGAAAATTACTCTCGGCTTGTCCGGATGCGGTACCTTCTTTGCCATAGCCACAGGCATAGCGCACATCAGGACAAACAGTGCTGTTAAAAGCGCTGTTATCGGCTTCATTCATCCTCACCGGTTTTCTTTGCTTCACGAATATCCTGCCAAAGATTTCTTGCACGTTCGAAAAGCTTAGGTTCTGTTTCGCGGAGTGTCTGGTCGCTCATAAGACGGCTGAGGTACTGCGTCGCCTGTTCGATATCTCCGCTTATGTAGTAAATCGCGCCCGTAAGGTAGATTGCCATGTAATCCGACATCTGCCCGATAGGATAGCGCTCAGTCATGACGGAACGGTCATAGAGCTCACCGGCCTTGCGGAGGAAATCAATTCCTTCCTCAGGCTTGCCCGAGGTACGGTACAGCCAAGCCAGCTTGAGATAGAGACCTGCGATATGAGCCAGAGACTCATCAATCAGCTCCGAATAGAAAATCGCAAGCTTATAGGAAGCTACTGCTTCCGGCAGACCGCGGGTTTCTTCAAATTTAAAGCCCACCTTGCGGTTTGCAAGAAAATCCTTAATCTTGCTCTTGTGCAGTGCCGGAATTACGCCGGTAAAGGTTTTCTCATCTGCAGCAAAACCGCAGTGCTCACAAACCCAAACCGTATAGTAATACGGATTAAAATCCTGATAATACGTGCAGAAATCCGGATCACTCTTCTCCGCGATAAGACGGGAGCGTACCTTTATAACACGTGTCTTCTCCCCGCAGATGGGGCAGACCTTTTCCACAACATACGTGTTGCCTGTTGCCATAATTTCAACTCCTTCAAAAACTGCATATTGAATTACAGAGTACAATTAATAGGATAACATAAACTAAAACGAAAATAAAGCGAACCTATCTTCCCAGAGCTCTCCCCTTTCGTCCTGCCTTTTCGGCCAATCTGCGAAGACTTTCGGCTCTTTCACGGGTAAGCGCATCCGGTTTCATTCGCCACCTCCAGTTTCCTTTCGCAATACCGGGACGGTTCATACGGTCATCTTCCCCAAGCCCCAGAATATCCTGCACAGGAATCACAGCAAGACGTGCCCGGGACATGTAGGCCTCTTCGATAAGCGCCTCAGCCACGTTCTCTGCCGTACATTCTGCCGGAAGTCCAAGATACTCACAGACCCTCGGGCGGTTCCACATATTCAGGTCATTTGCGAACCAACCCGCTGCAGTATTGTTATCGTGCGTTCCTGTGTAAACCACACAGTTTTCCTCTTCCGTGCTTCCTGCGCGCGGCGTTCCGTTATCCGTGACAGCAAACTCCAGCACCTGCATCCCCGGCAGTCCTTCTCCACGGCGCAGCTCATCAACCTCGTCTGCCTGTACTCCCAAATCCTCAGCTATAAGCTTTATGTCCCCCAGAGCTTCCTTCACCGCAGCGAAGAACGAATGTCCCGGACCCTTAACCCACCGGCCTTCCTTCGCGCTTTTTGCGTCAGCGTCAATCTCCCAGTAGGATGCAAGCCCTCTGAAATGGTCTATGCGCAGAGCATCTGCAATTGCCGCCAGATGTCCAAGCCGTGAAATCCACCAGGAAAAACCATCCTTTTCCATAGCCTTCCAATCATACTGCGGATTACCCCAAAGCTGACCATCCTCACTGAAATAATCCGGAGGTACACCTGCCACCTTTGCGGGATTTCCTCTTTCATCAAGGGCAAACAGTTCCTGATGCGCCCATACATCCGCGCTGTCATGGGCAACAAAAAGCGGAACGTCTCCGATTATCTGAATCCCTCTCTTTTTCGCATAGCAGTGCAGCCGATGCCACTGGCAGGCGAATACATACTGGGTAAAGCGGATGTACTCACATTCGTCCTGCAGCCTTTCCGCCGCTGCCTTCAATGCTTCAGGCTCACGTTTTGCCAAAGACGGCTCCCATTCAGTCCAGGGCACGCCCTTTTCCCTGCGCAGCGCCATGTAAAGAGCGTAATCATCAAGCCAGCAGGCCTCCTTTTTGCAGAAGCCCGCATAGCCTGTAGGCACTCCCTTACGGAACCGTGTCCACGCCCTGTGCAGAAGCTCTTCTTTATATTCCGTCACAGTGTCAAAATCTACATGCTCGTCCTCGTCAAAAACTTTTACGAAATCCTCTCTTATGAGAAGTCCTTCCTCCATAAGCTCATCAGGCGAAATAAGAAGAGGATTCCCCGCAAATGCCGACGTGGAGGAATAAGGCGAGCCTCCCTCCCCCGAAGGAACCAGGGGAAGCATCTGCCATACACTCTGCCCCGATGCCGCAAGCCAGTCTATAAAACGGTGCGCCTGCGGTCCGATATCTCCTATGCCGTGGGGCGAAGGGAATGATGTAGGGTGCATAAGCACGCCCGCAAGTCTCCTGTACTTTCTCTCATCAGGCCGTGCCTGCAGTACGGCCCCGCTCAGAGGCGCAAGAGTTATGCCAAGCTTTCCTCCCCTGACGGGAATCTTATCTTCTTTGATTTTTCCCGCGCACATAACAGGCTCAAAGACCATGTCATCTGCCGCGAAATCCCCTACAGATATTGAAATCTCATGCTCTATTTCCGCGCTTCGGTTCAGCACGGTAACAAAGACTCCGTTATCTGCAGCCTCTCCAAACACATCTGCTCCATAACGCACAGTGCGTGCGAAAGCGTATATATCTCCGACGCTTGAAAGCTGAATAAATTCTCCCGTCTGCAGCGCCGCATTTTTGCAGCGGAGCTTCACAGCCTCCGCTGCAAACTCACGCAGCTCTCTGTCCCCGTTCTCCCAGTCATAAGGTCCGCGGTTGAAAGGGTCCTTTCCTCCCTGCAGACCGATTTCATCTCCGTAATATATGGACGGCACTCCCGGGAATGTCATCTGCCAGAGCATTGCAAGGCGTGCCCGCTTCTGTCCCTGCACCAGCTTTTCCTTCGGCAGCCTGTAGATGCCCTGTTCATACTGTGTCTTTTCATGAAGGTCAGGCATGCCGCCCAGCACAGAAAGAAGACGCGGTGTGTCGTGGCTGCCCAGAAGGTTCATAAGCGAATAAAAATTATGCTTCGGATAATTTTCCGCAAGGCTCGTAACAATCTTCGCCGCGTGTCCGCCATCGATTTCACCCAGCAGAAAAGAAATTATCGCGTCACGCAGCGGATAGTTCATAACTCCGTCTGCCTCGTGGCCGCAGAGATATGTCCGCAGCTTTCCGTAGCTCACCTTGTGGGAAGCATCCTCCCACACCTCTCCTATGAGAACAGCCTCAGGGTCAGTCTTTTTGAGCTCTTTGTAAAAAGCCTGCGAAAATGCCTCCGGCAGTTCATCCAGAACATCAAGGCGCCAGCCGCTTATTCCCGCATTATGCCAATGGTGCAGCACGCTGTCCTCCGAGCGGATTATAAAATCCATATACGACGGTGTCGTTTCTTTTACCGCCGGCAGAACTCCAACGCCCCACCAGCTTGTATATTTTTTCGGATAATCCTGGAAATCATACCATTCGTAATAAGGAGATTTCTTGGACTCGAATGCTCCTGGTCCTTCGTACGTCCCGAACATGTTAAAGTATCTGCTGTCGGCGCCCGTATGGCTGAATACCCCGTCCAATATCACCCGTATTCCCATACGCTTCGCGTCCTTGCAGAGCAGGGCAAAATCCTCGTTTGTCCCCAGCATCGGGTCAATTTTCATGTAGTCGCCTGTGTCATAACGGTGACTGCTCTGAGCCTCAAATACAGGATTCAGATAAAGCACTGTTATACCCAGATCTTTAAGATATGGCAGCTTTTCCCGTATGCCTGCCAGATTCCCTCCGAAGAAATCGTAGGCAAGAATATCTCCGTTCGTGTCGCGGTAATACTGCGGCGTATCGTTCCACATTGTGTGAAGCACCGCACCGCGCTTTGAAGGAACGGGGACCCCCTCCTTCCTAAAAAAACGGTCGGGAAATATCTGATACATCACGGACTTTCTGAACCACGAAGGAGTGTCAGCCCCCCTGTCATATACCGTAATCTGAAAAGAAGGAAGCTCATCCTCCGACCAGTCTCCCATGCCGCCAAGCTCATCTTTATCCTGCCCGCAGATAAAGCGTCGTCCGTCCAGCTCCAGCTCGAAGCGGTACCAGACCAGCGTGCCCTCCTCCGGCATTGACAAAAAGGACGAAAGCCAGATACTTTCGCCCTCTTTTTCTTCTCTGAGCGCAAGGCGCTGTTCTCCCGCGCCGTCACGCCAGATTCTCAGCTCTCCCGATGCCTCGGAGACACCTTCCACACGCACAGCAAGACGCACATGGCTCCCCGCCTCAACCGCACCCAGCGGATTGCGGAACGCCGCGTTTCTGGAATCATGCTCAACCTTCATGGCAAAGCCCCTTATAAACTCTCAGATATTCCTCAGCCGACCTCTTCCAGCCATAATCAGCCGCCATAGCATTGCGCGCCAGCACGCTCCATGCCGTCATGTCCTTATAAAGGCTCAGCGCGCGTTTTATCGTAAAGAGCAGCTCATGAGCATTATAGTTCGGGAAAACAAAGCCGTTGCCCTCACAGGTCAGCTTGTCGTATGTCTGTACCGTATCCTTCAGCCCTCCGGTAGCCCGCACAATCGGGACGGACCCGTAGCGCATGGCAATAAGCTGTCCGATACCGCATGGCTCATACTTGGAGGGCATGAGGAATATATCCGACGCCGCATAAATACGCTGCGCCAGCTCAGACGCAAAGGAAAGATTCACAGATACCTTATCCGGATGGCGCCATGCAAGCTCACGGAACCATGCCTCATATACAGCATCTCCCACGCCCAGCAGTACAAACTGCATATTTTCCTGGGACAGAAGCTCGTCGATTATACGCATGACCAGGTCGAGTCCTTTGGCCTCCACCAGACGCGTTACCATTGCGATAAGCGGTGCGCGCCGGTTTTCCGGAAGTCCCAGCTGATGCTGCAGCGCCACCTTGTTCTCGATTTTCATGCGAAGCTCCTTGGCGTTGTATGGATAGACAAGGCGGCGGTCCGTCTGCGGGTCAAAGCTGTCGTTGTCTATGCCGTTAACAATACCCATGAGCTTTCCCGCTTCCGCACGGGATCTCAGCAGCTCATGCAGGCCTTCACCGAAATATTCATACTGGATTTCCTCGGCGTATGTACGACTTACGGTAGTAACCATATCCGCGTAGACAATACCGCCCTTCATAAAGTTCACGGCATCGTAATACTCAAGGTCCCCGTTATTGAAATATTTCCAGTCAAGGCCGAGCACATCAGGCATTATCCCCTTGTCGAACACACCCTGGTATTTAAGATTATGGATTGTGAAGACACTTCGTACGGACTCATAACGGCCGTCGCCCATATGCTCGAGTCTCAGCAGCACAGGCACAAGCGCCGCATGCCAGTCGTTGGAGTGAAGGATATCCGGGAAGAAATCCAGCACACCCATTGCCGTCAGCACACCGCGGGCAAAAAACGAGAAACGCTCCGCATCGTCAAATTCCCCGTAAAGTCTGTCTCTCCTGAAATAATCCTCATTATCGATAAAATACCATGTCACACCGTCCTCTTTGAGACAGTCGATGCCCAGAAACTTTCTGCGCCATGCAACGGGAATCTCCCCGCTCCAGAGGTGCTCCATTCTTTCACGGTATTCCTGCGGTATCTGATAGTATTTCGGAATAAACACACGTACATCGTGTCCCAAAGCAGCAAGCGCTTTAGGCAGTGCCCCCGCCACATCAGCAAGGCCGCCGGTCTTTACAAAAGGCACCGCTTCTGATGCCACAAAACCGATCTTCATTCCTGGTCCCTCCTATTGCAGGCGTGCGCTCTTCTTCAGATCAGCACGCGGTTTCTCTTTTTCCCTGCGAAGCTTCAGATATACCGTCGCCAGTGGCGGTAGCGTCAGCACCAGCGACTGCTCACGCTCCTGCCAAGGCACAGGCTCCGTTTCAAGCTCGCCTGTATTTCTCACGCCCGAGCCGCCCCAGCGTTCCTCGTCCGTGTTGAAAACCTCTTCGTAAAAACCCTCGCGCGGCGCTCCGATACGGTAACCGTGCCGCACCTCCGGAGTGAAATTACACACTGCAATGACAAAATCAGCGCCGTCTTTCGTTTTTCTGATGAAGGAAATGACGCTCTGATCCACGTCCTTGCAGTCAATCCACTCGAAGCCGCTCCAGTCGAAGTCCACCTGCCACATAGCAGGCTCCCTGACATAGAACTCATTCAGCGCCGCCGAGCAGTCCGACATCTTTTTATGCATATCGTATTGCTCAACCAGATGCCAGTCCAGGCTGTCGTCAAAATTCCACTCTATGAACTGCCCGAACTCGCCGCCCATGAACAGAAGCTTTTTCCCTGGGTGTGCCAGCCAATATCCGAAAAATCCGCGGAGTCCCGCAAATTTCTGCCAGTAATCGCCGGGCATCTTGCTTATGAGCGAGCATTTCCCGTGTACCACCTCATCATGGGAAAGCGGAAGAACGAAATTCTCCGAGAAAGCGTACATCAGCGAGAATGTCAGCTTGTTTTGCTCCCACTTGCGATATACAGGGTCCAGCTTCATATACTCAAGCACATCATTCATCCAGCCCATGTTCCACTTATAGTTAAATCCCATTCCTCCCTGATCAACAGGGTGGGATATAAGCGGCCAGTCAGTTGATTCCTCTGCCAGCATGAGCGCTCCAGGGTGCTCCTTGAATACCGCAATATTGAGCTTTTTGATGAACTCCATTGCCTCGAGATTTCCGGTTCCTCCGAACTTATTCGGAATCCACTCGCCTTCCTCCCGGCCGTAGTTCAGATAAAGCATATTCGCCACCGCGTCAATGCGGAGTCCGTCTATGTGATATTCCTCGAACCAGAACAGTGCGTTGGATATGAGGAAGCTCTGCACCTCCGTGCGCCCGTAATCAAAATTCGTCGTTCCCCAGCCCTTGTTCTCCGCGCGCTGCGGATTGTCCGATTCGTAAAGATTGGGGCCGTCAAAACGGCGCAGCCCCTCATCATTGTTGCAAAAATGGCCCGGCACCCAGTCCATTATGATGCCGATTCCCTTCTGATGGGCGCAGTCAACGAAATATTTGAAATCATCAGGGGTCCCGTAACGGCTGGTAACTGCAAAATACCCTGTAGCCTGATACCCCCAGGAACCGTCGTAGGGGTGCTCGCAGAGAGGCATAAGCTCTATATGCGTATAATGCATGCTGACAGCGTAATCTATGAGCTCTTCTGCCAGCTGACGATAGCTGAGATATCCGTTGTCCGGCGAGCGCCGCCATGAGCCCAGATGAACCTCATATGTCAGCATCGGCTTTTCATAGGATTTCCCCTCTGCAGCTTCCTTCATCCATTCTCCGTCATGCCATTCATAATCGGAAAACTCATACGTCCTCGATGCTGTTGCCGGCTTCATCTCCGCATAGAATCCATATGGGTCGGCCTTCATGATATGCGGTCCTCCCCATGGAGGCTCAATGGCATATTTATACACCGTTCCCTCCGGAAGCTCCGGCACAAAGCATGTCCATATCTCCCCGTCGCCTATGCGCTCCATAGGGTTCACCCGCGTGTCCCAGGAATTAAAATCTCCCACAACGCTGACATTAACCGCATGAGGAGCCCAGACCGCGAAACGCACACCGCGCACTCCGTCCCTGGTCACATAATGCGCGCCCAGCATCTCCTGCGCGTGATAGTTCGTGCCCTGATGAAAAAGATATCGATCATACTCCGCCAACTCCGCTGTCCTCATATTACCGTCCTTTCCATATTCAAAAGCGCCTTACTGCACGCTGTGAATCCCCCAGATATCCCTTGCGTATTCCTTGATGGTTCTGTCAGATGAAAATCTGCCCGACTGGGCAATATTTATAATCATGGATTTTCTCCATGCGTCCTCATTGCAGTAGCGTCTTGCCGCCTCCGCATGGGCAGCACGGTACGCGTCAAAATCCTTCAGTATGAAATACTCGTCGTTGTTCCTGAGGAGATAATCATACAGTGAATGGAAATCCCCATAGGTTCCGTCGGTCAGACGGTCCAGCACGCGGCGTACCGCCGGATTGCCGTTATACTCATCCCAGACAGAGTATCCGCCGTGAGCGTAGTATCCCATTACCTCGGAAGCGCGCATGCCGAATATGATAATATTGGCATCGCCGACGGCATCACGGATTTCGACATTTGCTCCGTCAAGTGTTCCCAGCGTGATAGCCCCGTTCATCATGAACTTCATGTTGCCTGTTCCCGAGGCTTCCTTGCTTGCAGTGGATATCTGCTCCGAAATATCCGCCGCGGGATAGACTGCCTCACCAAGGGAAACACCGAAATTCTCCATGAACACCACGGCCAGCTTTCCTGCCGCCGCAGGGTCTGCATTTATGCGCTTTGCCACGGCACAGATAAGGCGCACGGTTTCCTTTGCGATATAATATCCCGGTGCTGCCTTTCCGCCGAAGAAAACAGTGGTCGGAAGGAAATCCTCCGCCGCTCCTTCCTTTATGCGCTCATACGCATCCATTACATAAAGAATGTTCATGAGCTGGCGCTTGTAGGAGTGAATACGCTTGACCTGAATATCGAACATCGTATCCGCGTCGATTCTCTGGTCTGTCTTTTCACGAAGCCAGCGGGCCAGCATTTTCTTTCTTGTGTGCTTTATTTCCGCTAACCGCTTCTGTACCTCGGCATCGTCCGCATACCTTGCAAAATCCGCCATCCGGGCAGGTTCTGTACGCCATCTCGGCGTAATGGTCTCATCAAGAAGCCCCGCAAGCTCAGGATTTGCCCCGATAAGCCAGCGGCGGTGCGTGACACCGTTTGTCTTATTGTTGAACCTTTCAGGATGCAGCTCATAGAAGGGGTGAAGCGTTGTGGATTTCAAAATCTCCGAATGAATAGCCGCCACACCGTTTACACTGTGGCTTCCCACTACGGCAAGACGTGCCATGTGTACCTGCCCGTCCTGAATGATGGAAAGCGCATGAACCCGAGCCTCATCACCCGGGTAGCGTCTGCGGACCTCTTTAAGGAAACGCCGGTTTATCTCCTCAATAATGAGATAGATACGCGGCAGAAGAGGTTTGAACATGTCCACAGGCCACTTTTCGAGAGCCTCAGGCATAATGGTGTGATTCGTGTATGCCACCACCTTGCATGTAACCTTCCATGCCTCGTTCCATTCAAGCTCATGGACATCAACAAGAAGACGCATAAGCTCCGCTACCACGAGAGCAGGATGCGTGTCGTTTATGTGTATTGCCGCATGCTTATCCAGTTCGCGGAGCGAAACACCACTCCGAAGCTGATTCCTCAAGATTCCCTGCACTCCCGCGGAAACCATAAAATACTCCTGCACAAGGCGCAGGCGTCGTCCCTCATAAGAGCTGTCATCAGGATAGAGGAATTTCGTTATGCTCTCGACAAAACGCTGATACTCCTGGCGCTTCTCGCGTTCCTCCTGAGTCACTCCGTACAGGGTGAAATCCTTGTTCAGCTCCGCGTTCCAGAGGCGCAGAGTATTTACGGTCTTTCCGTTCGCCCCCACGATGGGCACATCATAAGGAACCGCCATGACCATAGTTCCGCCCTCATGCACCAGCTCCAGCCTGCCGTCAGGACGCGGACGCATCCATGCGTTTCCGCCGAAACGCACATTTACCGCCTTATCCGGCTTGCGGTATTCCCATACAAAGCCGTCGCGAAGCCAGCGGTCAGGCAGCTCTACCTGCAGACCGTCCACTATCTTCTGCTCAAAAAGGCCATACTGATAGCGTATACAGCAGCCGTGTCCCGGCATGCCCAGAGCAGCCAGCGAATCAATAAAGCACGCCGCAAGGCGCCCAAGGCCACCGTTGCCGAGTCCCGCGTCAGGCTCCTCCTCATAATACCGCGTAAGGGATATTCCGAGCCCCTTCAGTGCTTCCGCCAGCAGCTCCTTTACCCCGAGGTTTATCAGATTGCTGTTCAAAAGTCTTCCGAGCAGAAACTCGATGGAAAAATAATATACCTGTTTTGTTTTCTCTTCCGCGTAAAGACGGTTGGTGCGAATCCAGTTTTCCGAAAGAAGCTCCTTTACCGTCGCCGCAACCGTACGAAACATCTCATGAGGCGTCAGCTCGGAAAGCTCACGTCCCCAAAGGATATGACCTGTTGCAACGAATCTGCGGCGGAGGGCTTCAACCTCCCGCTCTCTTTCTTCCTTTGTCATTTCCATATTTCTGCTCCCCGCAAAATCATACACGCTTGTTCTTATCTATGTACACAGGGTAGGTTCTTGCACCCTGCAGCACCTTACCTGCCGTAATCACAACATTCTTATCGGTAATGACGCACTCGATATCTGCCCGCGAGCCTATGATGCCGTTCTGCATGACGATAGAATTCCGTATTACCGCTCCCGGCTCCACCTTGACCCCGCGGAACAGAATGCTGTTCTCCACCGTTCCCGCGATTTCGCAGCCGTTTGCCACTATACTGTTCTTCACCTTGGCCCCCTCAAGATACCTGACAGGAGCCATATCCTTTACCTTTGTGGAAATCGGCGCCCCTCCGCGAAGGAAAAGCTCCTCCCACACCTTATGATTCAGAAGGTCAAGGTTCGCATCATAATAGGCCTGAATTGAGCAGACCCTGCACGCGTATCCCTTCTGGTGATACGCATATATTCTGCAGCCCTTCGCCGCACGGAGAAGCACATCAACACGGAAATCCTTTCCGCCGTGCTCAACGGCCTGCCGCACAAGCTCAATGTAGAGCTGCTTTTTCATGAAATATATTCCCAGCGCCCGTTCCTCGCCCTTTTGGATATTCTGCTGAAGGCATATATCGGTGACATTGCCGTTTTTTGCCGCCTTGATTACTATGCCCGTGCTGGCATCGCTGCCCATGGCAGGGCTTGTAACAATGGTAATATCAGCGTCGTGCTTCAGATGCATCTCCATTACGGGAGTGAAATCCATGTTGTATACCGCCGAGGAATTTGCCATAAGAACAAATTCCTCCGAGCTGTTCTCGACAAAATCCAGATTCGAGTACATATTCTGCAGATCGCCGTCAGGCTCCCCCTTCAGCTTGCGTACCGAAGGAAGATAAAACAGTCCCTTATGATGGCGTGCCAGATCCCAGTCCTTGCCCGAACGGAGATGGTCAAGAATCGAACGTGAATTGGTCGGCAGAATCGCGCCTACATTTCGTATTCCCGAATTTACCATACAGGAAATCGGAAAATCAATGAGGCGATAGCGGCCGCCAAAGGGCAGGGATGCCAGCGGACGCTGGTCGGTAAGAGCGCTCAGAAGCTCCTCCTGCGCCTGCAGATTCACAAGTCCCATGACATTTTTCATCAAAAGCTGCCACCTCCCTCCGTAATTGTTCCATCGGCATGATATACCGTTTCATCACCCGTAACGCGTATCTTACCCTCTTCGCCCTTAAAGCTTGCTCCGGGCTCTATAAAGCTGCCCTGCCCCACAATGGCATGGTCAACCACTGCTCCCTTACCTACCCTTGCAAAGGGCATAAGGACAGAATTTGTTACTACTGCGCCGGAGTCAATATGTACTCCCGAAGACAGCACGGAATGCTCCACTCTTCCCAGCACAACAGAACCCTCATTTATCATTGAATGCTGCACCTTTGCCCTGGGGCCGAGATAATGCGGCGGCATGGAGTGATTTGCAGAGCGTATACGCCAGCGTCCGCCCAGGTCGATTGGCGGAACATCTGCCAGAAAATCCATATTTGCCTCCCAGAGGCTTTCAATGGTTCCTACGTCCTTCCAGTATCCGTCAAAAGCATACGCGTAAAGCTTCGCCTTGTCCTTCAGCATCTTCGGTATGACGTCCTTGCCGAAATCGTGGCTGGAGGTTCTTTTTCTTGCGTCGGCCTCAAGATATCTGCGAAGAAAATCTGTCGAAAAAAGATATATGCCCATGGAAGCGAGATTGCTTTTCGGATGCTTCGGTTTTTCCTCAAACTCGAGAATACGCCCCTTCTCATCCGTATTCATGATGCCGAAGCGCGGCGCTTCCTCATCAGGCACGCGGATAACGGCAATCGTAGCCTCCGCGCCCTTTTCCTTGTGGGCGCGTATCATCTGCGAATAATCCATGGAGTAAATGTGGTCTCCCGACAGCACCAGCACATACTCCGGGTCGGAGAACGAAATGAAATACAGATTCTGATAGATTGCATCGGCAGTCCCCTGATACCAGTCCGCGCCCTTGTCGCGCGCATAGGGCGGCAGAATGAAAAGGCCTCCGGCGCGTACATCAAGATCCCATGCGTCGCCGTTTCCGAGATAATTATGGAGCTCAAATGGACGGTACTGAGTCAGCACCCCCACACGTTCAATGCCCGAATGAGCGCAGTTGGACAACGGGAAATCAATAATCCTGTACTTTCCGCCAAAGGACACCGCAGGCTTGGCTACGCGCTTTGTCAGCGCCCCAAGACGGCTTCCCTGCCCTCCCGCAAGAATCATCGCAACACAAGTGGTCTTCACAAAATGTTCCCTCCTGTCTGTATACGGATATGAAAATCATCCTTCCAATATCGTCAATGGAAGGGAATAGCAAAAGCAAACCGGCATTACGTTTTATTCATGCAATACCGCCAACACTGCCCATTACGGCAAGAACCGAATCACAGCGTCACATAGTTAACTTCTACAGGAATCCTGTTTTTCCTGCATGAATTACAATTAAAATTTTCGATTAATTTTCCTAAAACAAAAGCAGCTCTCCGCAAAAGGAAAAATTCTTTCACGAAGAGCTGCATTGCATCTTCACATAAATGCCAATATGAACGAGCCGATTATCAGCGTCACTGAGAACGCGTGAACCACCTTCCCGATTGTTTCCCCGAATGCCCTTATTATGACGGGGTCAAGCATGAAGAGGACAAAGGCGCCGGTGAGGAATGCCAGCGGTATGTCGTTTATGAAAAAGATGCTGTAGCAGCATATGACTATGGCCATCACCATGCTGCTCATCTGCGCATGGGTGAGCCGCTGCTTTTTTCCGCGCTTCATCTCTTCCTCTTCGGGATATTTCCACCCTTTAGACCGCATACGCCCCCTCCTTCCCGCTGTCCGTTACCTGTGGCGTACTACCTCGAACCGCCACAGACGTACCTTCTCATCAGGCGATATATTTCCCTTCTGACGGGCAATGCTTACCTGCTCATCAACGGTATCCACCCCCGCAAGGTCAGGAAGCAGAAGGCTTCTCCGCCCGTTCTCAGCCTCGACAATAACGCCGTAGTGTTTTGGATCAAGGCCATCCATATCCGTCAGCTCCGGCTCTCCCAGAACATCAACACTGTATACGAGAGACTGAAGCTCGCTCTTTCTCACAGGTGAGAACCTGGGGTCCTCCGAGCATGCCGAGACCGCGTTGCGGAGAATCTCCGCTGCAATGCTGTCCTCACAGGGCAGAAATGTACCGATGCAGCCGCGCAGGCGCCCGTCCTTTTTAAGGGATACAAATACGCCTGCCTTCCTTTCGGTAAGCTCCTTCGGAAGACGGTCAGGGAATGCCGCCCTTTCCCCTGTCGTAACAAAGGTCTCAAGGCTGTACCGTGCCAGCTTCACATAAATATCCTCAGCCGCGCGGCGTTTTGCAAGGCGCTCCTTCTCCAGCGCCTCAAACCTTTCCCCGCAGTTTCGGCTTTCATCACGGGCCCCGACAGCAAAGTAAGCGACACCGTAGCCCACTCCGAAGGTTCCTTCGTATGAGAGAAGCTCCGCATCGACAGCTTTCCTGTCAAGTGCTCCTGCCATAATCCAAAATGAACGCAGGCCGCACTCCGCGGCACCCTCCGAAAGCTCCGAATCCATAGCAAGAAGCCTTGTAAAATCCGCGCTTCCCAGAGCTTCCGTACATTCCTTATCGAACACGGGGCCTTCCTCTGCAAAACCGTACGGTCCGTCTTCCTTCAGCTTGTGCGACAGGTCACCCGA
>NZ_CDXDFU010000107.1:0-2435 GCF_978017985.1 Schwartzia sp. (in: firmicutes)
AGCTTTTTCCCTGCGGAGCAGCAGGAGGAAATAAGAATGCAGCTGTCTATGGTGCTGGAGGCTGTTATCACCCAGCAGCTTGTACCTTCGAAGAGCGGCGGCCGGGCAGCGGCATCGGAGGTGCTTACGGCAACTTCCGCGGTGCGGAGTATGATACGAAGCGGAAAAGTCCAGCAGTTTGCCTCCGTGATGATGGCAGGGGCTGAGTTCGGAATGCAGACTATGGAACAGGCAATGGACGCTCTTTCACGACAGGGGAAAATTGCAATGAACACATTTTGATGAGGGAATGAATATTTTTTGGAATTTATATATGAAGCAAAAACAGAAGAAAACGGTTTTTTGTCTGGGAGTCTGACCGCTGAATCTGAGCGTGAAGCGGTAAGGAAGCTCCATATACAGGGTCTTTTCGTCACGAAGCTCAATCCGGCTGAAAAGCTGAGGACGGGAATAAAGCTTGAGCACAGAAGCCACCTTAGATTTGCGGCAGGCTTTTTTCGTCAGCTTGCGGTTATGATAAGGACAGACATTCCTTTGAACGAGGCGTTGGAAAATCTTCTGCAGCAGTCGGAAAGCGGAAAAGAGAAGGAAGTTCTTTCCGGCATGTGCCGCACAGTTCATGGGGGAGGAACGCTGGCCTCTGCTATGCGCGCATATCCGACATGGTTTCCAAAATCCTCTGTTGCTATTGTGAACGCGGGAGAAGAAAGCGGAACGTTGGACAGACTGTTGGCCAAGATTGCAGACACGATGGAAAAACAGTATGATATGAAGGAAAAAAGAGTTACGCTGCTTGCATATCCTGCCATTCTTTTGCTGACATCAGTTGCTGCGGCAGCAGTTTTGCTTGCTTTCGTATTCCCTGTATTCGTTTCCTTCTTTGCGGAGATGCATACGGAGCTTCCCTGGCCTACACGCTTGGTCATATGCATTTATGACTTTCTCGGCAACTATGGATTTTTGCTTGCAGCATGCGTATTGGCGGCACTGGCAGAGTGCGCGCGAAGATACAGAGAGCCAAAGACGCGTGAACGGGCTGACCGTATGTTGCTTCGGCTTCCTGTGTTCGGGAGACTGGTCCTGTATCAGGAGCTTTCGCGGCTTGCCGGGACGCTTGCGGTGCTCATTGAGAGCGGAATTGTGCTGAACAGGGCGCTGGAGATTACGGCAGAAGCGGCAGAAAATGCGTATGTCTGCAGTGTTTCCATGCGTGCGGGGCGTGATGTGGAAAAGGGCTTTGCCATGTCCTCGTCATTTGAAAAGGCAGAGCTTTTTCCGCCGATGTTTTTGAACCTGCTGCGAACAGGAGAGCGGACAGGTGCCGTGGAGGAAATGCTTTATCAGCTGGCTTCATCGTACGAAGCAGAAAGCGAACGGCTGGCGGAGCGTATGCATACGCTTTTGGAACCGTGCATGGTGCTTGTGGCAGGCGGTGTTATAGGAACGCTGATATTTTCTGTGGCGCTTCCGATTCTCGACATGATGACAAGCCTCAGCGGTTCATAGGAGGAAGTAATATGGTGAAAATGATTTTGGTACGCCATGGGCAGACCGAATGGAATCTTCTGGGAAAATATCAGGGACAGTCGGATACAGATCTTTCGAAAAAAGGAATGCAGCAGGCAGAACTTCTGGCAAAGAATTTTCCAGTTGATGATGTGTCGGCTGTTTACACCAGCGATTTAAAACGTGCGTATGAAACGGGAAAAAAGATTGCCGAGCGTTTTGGCTGTCCTCTTATTCCTGAGAAAGGACTTCGGGAATTTCATTTTGGTGAGTGGGAAGGGCACACATATGAAGAAATCGTAAAGAAGTGGCCTGAGGAAGCGGCAAATTTTTTTGGCGCGCCGGAGAAGCTTCAGACCCCTGGCGGAGAAACATTCCATATACTTCAGAAGCGGGCAATGAAAATAATCGAGCGCATACGTGAAGAAAACGAAGGGAAAACTGTTGTGGTATCTGCGCACGGAGCTATCCTTAAAACGATTCTTTCGTCGCTCATGCATATTCCGCTGCATTATCTGTGGTCGATTAAGCAGGACAACACAGCGGTGAACATAATCAGATTTGACGACGGTTACGTGTCAATAGAGCTCATAAACAGTACGGAACATTTGCGAAAACGCTGAATTCCCTGTCTGGTCTTTTTCCGCCACGCGGTGTCAGCCGCCGCTCGACGTAGCGCTTTTGCTACGACTTCGCGACTGCTTCCTTGCCTGACGAAAAAATACCTCGACAGAGTACAGAATATAGCTTGTCCAAAGTTCCTGCGAAAAATAAAAAAGAATTTGAAAAAAGTGCTTGACGAACAACTCTCAAAGAGGTAATATATAGAAGCTGACTCGTGCGGGGCACGATGAAGCGCAAGGTGTTCCTTGAAAACTAAACAATGCAGAAATGAATCATCTAAATTGATTCAAGCCAGATGTCGGGCA
>NZ_CDXDFU010000108.1:0-8816 GCF_978017985.1 Schwartzia sp. (in: firmicutes)
CGTGCCCTTGAGATAGCCATAGCCGCATATCAGGCATGTCATTTCATTGGTGTTCCCGAGTGCAACGTGCATTTGACGGAAGCCGCGGTTTATATGTCGCTGGCGCCTAAATCCAACGCCATGGAGAGTGCGTATTTCGCAGCCCGGGACGATGCCGTGAATATGCTTGATGAGCCCGTACCGCTTGTAATACGGAACGCGCCCACAAGGCTTATGAAAAATCTCGGATACGGAAAAGGCTATCAGTACGCCCACGATACAAAGGAAAAGGTCACGAACATGCAGTGTATGCCTGACAGCCTCATCGGGCGTACCTATTATCACCCCACAGACCAGGGCTTTGAACCGCGCTTCAAGGCGCGTATGGAGGAGCTGAAGGCGTGGAAGCGCCAGCATGGCTGGAAGGGATAAGAAAAACTTTGAGGCTTGTGTAAGAGGTTAGGGAGTAGGAAAAAGACAGATGGACAGAACGGTCATTTATTATTTTTCGGCAACAGGCAATTCACTCTATACGGCGAGACAGCTTCGCGATGCCATTGACGGCGTCGTCCTGCGCTCCATGCCCGAGGAGCTTAGAAATGACGAGATTATCGCAGACGCGGAGCGCATAGGCTTCGTTTTCCCGATGCATTATTTCGGACTGCCTATTGTGGTGGAGGATTTTCTGCGCCGTGTTGACGTATCGAAGGCACGGTATATCTTTGCAATCGCTACCTGCGGCGTTCCTTTCATGGGCACTCCGTTTACCGCATTGAATGAGATATTGGCGGAGCAGGGAAGAAAGCTCGATGCAGCATGGTTTGTCCGCCGCGTTTCTAACTACATCATGATGAACGATATTCCATCAGGCTGGCGTATTAGTATCCGGGAGTGGATGGCGCGCCGAATGATGAAAAAGATTGTTGCCAATGTGAAGGCGGAGAGCCCGCATTCCGTGTGGGAGTACCTGCCTGAAGCCATGACAAAATTCAGGACGGACTGGGTGGCAAGACGTGGCAGAGTAGACGGTGATTTTACCTGCGATAAGGAAAAATGCGTTCACTGCGGCATGTGCGAGCATGTCTGCCCCGTGGGAAATATACTTCGTCCGGACGGCACCCCTGTATGGCAGCATAACTGCACAGAATGTCTGGCGTGCCTGCATATCTGCCCGCAGAAGGCGATAAATAAAGGGCCGAAGACTGCAAAACGCCACCGTTACCGCCATAAGGGCATCATGCCGAAGGAACTTTTAATGTCACGTCCTACAGAAGAATGAAGGGAGCGCCTGCATGTTTCTTGCAGCCCGTCAGGCACAGGATATAGTTGAGGAAATCGGTGCCATTGTCAAACAGAATATCAATATGATGGACGAGCAGGGCGTTATCATCGCAAGCACGGACAAACAGCGTATCGGGAGCTTTCATGAGGCGGCAAAACGCATAATAGATGAAGAGCTTTCAGAGCTTTACGTTACTGAGGAAGCCGCGAAAAAAGCAGTTCCTCCCATGCGTGTAGGTATAAATCTGCCCATTGAGTATCAGCATCATATAGTCGGTGTTATCGGTGTTACCGGTGAATATGAGCAGGTCATAGGCTTTGGCCAGATTGTAAAAAAGATGACGGAGATTCTTGTTCGCGAGCGTGAGCGCGAGGACGAAAAACGTCTGGACCTTCGCGTCATCAGCCGTTTTCTTGAGGACTGGGTGCTGGGCGCCGGTATTCTGCGCCCTACGCTTTTGGAAGAACGCGGGCGTCAGCTTGGTATCGACATCACAAGGCCGCGCCGCGTAATGGTGGTGAGCATGGACGACGTGGAGGACTATATCGACTCCCTGCCGGGACAGGAGCTCATCGAAAACATCGAGAACGCCGTACTTGATATAATCCATCGTGAGCCTTCGGCGCTGGTACTGAGAAACGCGGCTAGACAGATTCTTCTTCTGCCTGAAGCTGATGACGAAAAACTGGCGGCGCTTGCAAAAGAGCTTCGCACCATGGTTCGTGAGCGTTTCGGGCAGAGCCTGCGTATAGGCATAGACGGACTGAGCCGTACAATGAATGAGGCGTACGGACAGGCTGACCGCGCATGGCGTATCGCGGCGAATCTGGACGATAAAATAGTTATGTTCAGCCGTCTTGACCTGGGCATGTTCCTGCAGGAAATCTCTACGCAGACGAAGTTTGACTATCTGCATAAGATATTTCACGCCTACACCATAGAAGAAAGAAAGCCCGTAATGGAAGTCCTTAGGGCATACTTTGCAGCAGACGGCTCACTGGCGAAAGCGGCCGAAATGCTTTTTATCCATAAAAACACATTGCAGTACAAGCTCCACCGCATCGCGCATCTGACAGGCTACGACATAAGAAAGCCACGCGATGCCGCGGTCTTTGCCATGGTGCTGATGTTCTTCGATGAGACACAGAGAGGCAAGGATGTGGGGATAGAAAAATAAATATTTATGCGTTGGTTTGCGTATGATAATTTTGAGTTCAACTGAAAGAACAAAAGCAACGAAAAAATGATATATTTTAATCTCCCCTGCGTTAGATGAGAAATCTGTCGCGGGGGATTTTTACGCCTTGAGTAAAATGTTCACGAAATTACAATTGAAAATGGTAAGGGATTAAGTAAAGTTTACGATACACCGGAAGAGTTATATAAGGAATTGGGTATACAGAATAATTGATAAACTTATCCCCCATCTGTCGGAAAGCTGACGGACGGGGGATTTTGTGTCTTAAGAATTTATGATGATATAGTCTCTTTTGAAACGAAAAGCGTCTGATTCTGTGATGAAACTAGGGAATGGAAATTGTTTTGGAAACGAGAAAATGCGTAAAGCCTGTTATTGGCTTTTGAATAGCTTATTAAATGTTTCGAAACGAAAGCGTTTTAATAGTAAATACGAAAATGGTAGATTACGTAATGGTACGAATAACAAAAAACATGAAGTATATATGTTACGCATAACATAGACATAAGGACAACAAGTTTCTATAATGAAAGACAATCCTTTTAAAATCATGTTGAGGAGGGTATCGTATGACAGTTTCCATGAAGGTGCTGGTGGAGGATACCGGCTCCGAGCATCTTGCTCTCGGGAAGGAGCATGGATTGTCGCTGTACGTGGAAACACCGCAGTCAACCTTTGTGTTCGATTGCGGGGCGAGTGGACTTGCATGGCGCAATGCGGCTTTTATGCGCGCAGATTTGAAGAAAGTCGGATTTGCAGTCATCAGTCATTCGCATTACGACCACGCAGGCGGTTTTCCTGCGCTCAGGCAGTATGCAGTTCCGTCGTCGGTCTACATCGGTGAGGGCTTCTGGCAGGAAAAGTTTGCCTATGCGCCTGAGGGAAATAAGTATACGTACCTCGGCGCAGGCTTCAGCGCAGACGACCTCGAAGAATGGAGCATCAAGCCATGTGAAGTGGGCGAAATGGTAAAGCTCGATGATTTCGCGTGGCTGATGGGAAGATTCCCGAGGAAAGAAAAGATGGAGACGATTCCTGAGCGTTTTGTGTGCGGTGTGGATAAGCACAGAGACGATTTTCAGGATGAAATATGTCTCGTTCTGCGCGAAGGTGAAGGCGTGGCGGTCATTACAGGCTGCTCGCATCCCGGCATACTGAACATGGTAACAGCCGTTCATGCGCGGCTGGGACTGCCTGTAACCAGTGTGGTTGGCGGCACGCATCTTAAAGAAGCGGACGCGGAGCGTATTGATAAGACGCTGGCGGCACTTCACGAGATGGGTTTGAAACGCATGGCGCTTTGTCATTGTTCAGGAGAAGCCGTGCGAAGCCGTCTGGAGCAGGATGCGGCATCAGGGTGTGTTCTTTCGACAGGGGATTTGCTCGAGTTTTAAGTAACTCGGGTAAGAAACAGGAGGTTCATGTGGAGTTGGACCTGTTTCGTTTTATTTAAGAGAGGAGTTTTATTCATGTCAGGTTTATTTATGGGCGGCGTTATCTTCTTAGCTGTTCTTATCATGATCATTGCGATCAGCAAGTTCAAGCAGCATCCGTTTGTTGTAATGGTGCTCGTGTCTATTTTCGTAGGTCTTGTCTGCGGTATGCCTGCGGATAAGGTTATTTCCACGGTCAAGGGCGGCTTTGGCGGTATTCTGTCCAGCATTGGTATCGTTATCGTCGCAGGTACTATCATCGGTACTATACTTGAAAAGACGGGCGCAGCCCTGGTTATGGCCAACACGATTCTCGGTATTGTCGGCAAGGCACGTTCCGTGCTGACGATGGGTTTGACGGGCTATGTTACGGGTATCCCTGTATTCTGCGATTCGGGTTTTGTTATTCTTTCCCCGATTGCACGTGCTCTGGCTGACCGTTCCAATGTTTCTCTGGCTGTCATGGGTACTGCTCTTTCCGCAGGTCTTTACGCAACACACTGCCTTGTTCCGCCGACACCGGGACCGATTGCAATGGCTGGTACGCTGAACGCTGACCTTGGACTTGTTATTCTCGTCGGTCTTGTAACATCTATTCCTGCAATGATTTCCGGTCTTATCTACGCGAAAAAGGTAGCATGCAATTATGATATTCCGGCTAATCCGGAGTTTACGGTTGAGGAGCTCATGGAAAAATACGGACGTCTTCCTGGCGTTGTCCACAGCTTTGCTCCTATCATTCTGCCGATTATTCTTATCGCAATCAAATCTATCGCGGATTTCCCGTCCCATCCTTTCGGCAATGGCGCGGTAAAAACATTCGCTTCTTTCATCGGTGACCCGGTCATCGCGCTTCTTATCGGTATCTTCCTTGCTATGACACTGATTCCTGTTTCGGAGTCTAAGAATAAATTTGACTGGATGTGCCAGGGTATTTTGAACTCCGCATCTATTCTCGTAATCACGGGTGCAGGCGGTTCCTTCGGTGCAATCCTTAAAACTCTGCCGTTGGCTGAAGCTCTTTCCAGTGCGCTGCTTTCTCTTTCCATCGGCGTATTCCTTCCGTTCATTATTTCGGCACTTTTGAAAACTGCAATGGGTGCTTCCACGGTTGCTATGATTGTTACCTCAGCTATGGTTGCTCCGCTGATGCCGAGCCTTGGTTTTGAGAGTGAAATGGGCAAGGCGCTCGTAATCATGGCTATCGGCGCAGGCTCCATGTGCGTATCCCATGCAAACGATTCCTATTTCTGGGTAGTATCGCAGTTCTCGGATATGTCCACAAATGTTGCATATAAATGCCAGACAGGTGTTACATTTGTTGAAGGTATCACTACGGTTGTCTTTGTCTACATCCTGTCCCTGATTTTCTGCTGACAGAGGTGTTTGAATGAAGAAAGTCATAGTTATCCCTGATTCGTTCAAGGGAACGCTGTCATCCATACAGGTAGCGGATATAATGTCCGCTGCCGTCAGGGGTGAGCTTCCCGAGGCGGAGGTTATATCTATTCCTGTGGCAGACGGCGGAGAAGGAACAGTAGATGCATTCCTTTATGCCATGGGCGGAAAGCGCGTTGAAATGACGGTTAACGGACCGTTCATGGAGCCTGTCGCTTCCTTTTACGGATGTCTGCCGAACGGTACAGCTGTTATTGAGATGGCTGCGGCTGCAGGACTTCCTTTGGCGGGCAAACGCCGTGAGGTGGGCATAACTACCACGTATGGCGTCGGAGAGCTCATTCGGAAGGCTGTTGAAAACGGAGCAAAGCATATTATTCTCGGTCTTGGCGGAAGTGCTACCAACGATGGAGCCTGCGGAGCTGCTGCGGCAATGGGTGTGCGTTTCTTCGATGCTGCCGACAAGGAGTTTGTTCCTGTAGGCGCGACATTGAAGGATATACGAAGCATTGATATGTCTGAAGCGAAAAAACTTCTTGAGAATGTCAGTGTAACGATTATGTGCGACATCGAAAATCCGCTTTGCGGCCCGAAGGGGGCTGCGGCAGTATTCGGCCCGCAAAAAGGTGCTGACGAAGCTATGATAAGGCTTCTTGATGACGGACTTAAAAATCTTTCCGAGGTAATATCAAAGGACCTTGGCATGGACGTGGCAGACCTTCCTGGCGCCGGTGCGGCAGGAGGTATGGGCGCAGGTGCTGCGGCATTTTTCGGCGGAAAGCTGATACGCGGAATTGATGTTGTACTGGAGGCAGTTCATTTCGATGAAAAGCTCCGTGACGCGTGTGTAGTTTTCTCGGGAGAAGGAAGCTTTGATTCTCAGTCCTTTATGGGAAAGGTCGTCAGCGGTGTGGCATCACGCGCTAAAATAGCGGATGTACCGGTGGTTATCGTTGCAGGTGCTGTGAAGCCTGAAGTAAGCCGTGAAGAAATGCTTGAGGCTGGTATTCATGCCGCCTTCAGTATAAACAGACAGGCACTGCCGTTTGAAAAGGCAGCACCGAAAAGCGCAGAAAATCTCCGCAGCACAATGGAAAATATCCTTAGTCTGTTAAAGCTGTCAGTAGCTGAATAAGAAACATAAATGTCAAAGGACACGGGTTTTCCGTGTCCTTTTCGTTTATTAGTGCCTTTTCGCGGCCTGTATGATAAAATATAAGACAGTGTGAATGATACTTGAACGAAAATTAAAATAAGGGAAGAATAAAATGGAAGAGCAGACGGCACTGACTCCGGAGGAGCAGAAGGCCAAGGAAATTGAATTAGAGAAAAAAGCACGCCGTGAAAAGAGGAAGAGACAACGGTCAGAGTTTAGAAAGGGTATTCTGGCGAAGGTAAACCACAGGGAGATATGTCTTGAAACCCCATCCTGCGGAAAGCTTCCGTCGGATTATATTACTGCCTTTGACCTGGAAGGCGCAGGCTTTTCAGAGGACGACATCATCGAAATCGGAGCGGTAAAAATTAACCTGAAAACAGGGGAAACCAGTGATTTTCAGGAGATGATGAGCCCGCGGACAAGACTCAATAAATATGTGACACAGATTACCGGCATCACAAAGGAAGAGCTTGTAGGCAAGCGAAAGCTCCAGGAGGTTCTGCCTGAGTTTCTGCGGTTCGTCGGAGACAGCATTGTGCTTGGACACTCTATAGGAAATAATGACATGGTGCAGATAAATCTTGCAATTCATCGGTTCAGGATGAAGGAAAAGTTTTATCCGTACTTTATCGACACAGAGCGTATGGCGCACAGACTGCTGGATGATGCGGATCCGCCGGTGATAAAATTCGGTCTTGAACCGCTTCTGCAGAAATATGGCGTTGTACTTACCGAAAATCACCGCGCGCTGGCAGATGCCTACGCTTCGTATCAGCTTTTGCAGGTGTTCATGAAAAACGTCGGAAGGGAAGGAATCCTTCCGGGCATATCATAATAAAACCCGGAGACTCCTGAGCAGAGCCTCCGGGTTTTGTTTATTTTCCGTACATTGCATTCCATTTCTTTTCGACATAATTGAACCGTAAACTTAGGAAGATGCCTCCGAGCAGAAGGCCTGCAATCAGTCCTATCCAGTACCCGTACGGGCCGAAGTCGAATTTTTCAGCCAGCAGCCAGCCGATGGGGAGTCCTGCTGCCCAGTTTGATACAACCGCAAGCAGGAACGCTGCTTTCACATCCTTTGCTCCGCGAAGTATTCCCTGAAGCGGAGCGTTCAGCGCATCAGCCAACTGCATTCCCACAGTATACGCAAGGAATACAAGAAGAAGCTCGTGAACAGCAGGGTCCTCGGTGTATATCGAAGATATAATGTTACGCATAGGTATGAGGAGCGCTGCGACAATACCGACGACAACGAGAGAAAGGAGACGCCCGAGACGGGCATATTTCCTTGCGTCAACAGGCCGCTTTGAACCAAGCTCATAGCCAACGAGAATCGTAAGTGCCATGCTTATGGACAGCGGAATCATATAAACCTGTGTTGTGAAATTCAGAGCCGCCTGATGCGCAGCGAGAACGGCTGTGCCGTAGCCTGCCATGAAAAGCCCTACTGCGCTGAAAATAGATGTTTCACAGAAGATGGCTCCGCCGATTGGAAGCCCGAGAGCGAGCTGCCGTCTGCAGGCACCCCAGATTGGGGGAGCAAAGCGGCGGAATATATGGTAATTCCTGAACGGCGAGACAAAGAGCGTAATCAGCACATTCAATAGAAGATTGATGCCGTAAGCGAAAGCCGTACCGATTCCCGAGCCTACACCGCCGAGGGCGGGGAAACCGCCCCAGCCGTACACAAGAAAGAAATTTGCGACTATGTTTATTGGCACAGTAATAAGCGTGACAAGCATAGTAAGACGCGTAAAGCCATGTGCATCAAGAAGATTTCTGAGAACAGCGCTCAAGAAAATCAGCGGCATTCCACAGGAAATTGCGAGAATCCAGTGTATAGCGACATATTCTACACGAGGTTCGAGCTGCAGACTGTGGATGATAACAGGAACGAAAATCCATCCAAGTATGAGCACGACGCCGGCAATAAAAAGCGCCTGCCAAAAACCCTGACGCACAGCAAAAACAATCGACCACCGTTTTCCTGCACCGTAAGCGTGAACAATGGTCGGTGTGAGACCTGACAAAACGGATATACATGTCGTGAAGACCGGAAAATATAAATTTGCGCCTACGGCAACACCTGCAAGGTCTTCACTGGAAAAGTGACCTGCCATGACCGTATCACAGAAGCCCGTTGCAACGAGGGCAAGCTGCGTCACAAAAATTGGCACGAGAACTATAAAAAATTCCCGTGCCTTACCCATCCAAGTATTTGTGTGTTTCATTAACGTATTACCAGATTACCGGATTCATCTGCTCGTAGATTTTCTTTGCCACATCGAAAGCGGCTTCTACAGGGGAGCCTTTTTCAATAGGCTTGAACTCGGCTTTATCAATCGGGGTATCTGTCTCGCCAAG
>NZ_CDXDFU010000109.1:0-2347 GCF_978017985.1 Schwartzia sp. (in: firmicutes)
CACAAAGAAAGAGGCACCATCGGCGCCTCATCTCTTTTTGCATGCTTCTATTATATTACAGTTTTTGAAAAAGTCAAATGGTCAATAGCGATTCTTTCTTCTGAACCGCGGGAGCAAAAAACCATTTTTTCCGCTGCTGAGTGTACTCCGCGGAATAAAACAAACGCCCCTGCCCAATCAAGGGCAGGGGCGTTCATTTTATATTCTGTTTAATGCTGCCTGCGTCCGAGACCCCACTCATTCGCAATGTTTAATCTAAGAGCTGCTTCTTTCTAATGATAATGACTTTTTGCCGAATTGTTGTATTGTCTTCAGGCCTCTATCCCATTTTTGCCGATATAGGTATGATTCACGCCACACCGGCAACGCACTGCATCTTGCAATAACCGAACCGCCATATGTCCGGCTGCTTATCCGGCATCTGTCATATCAGGACGCCGACCTCCGTGCCGGCACCTGTAAGAAAGCTATAATTTCGTACGGCAGTAAGAACAGCTCCTCTTCTAATCCGGCATACGATACGATTCGTATTCACCTCCCTGCCGTATCCCCGGATAAAAACGCTGCAATTAAAATACTATATATTAGATTGTAGCATTTTAAGCAGAAAAAAGACAGAATATTTGTCAAAGATGATTTTTTGCGATTAATTTTCGCAGTCTAATGTCTGCCCTGTGAAAATCAAACATCATACGAACGCTCAAGCTTAACAAGCCATACGCCGTTTGTATGGTCGTATGTACGAATAACAGTATGATCTTCGTACAAATAAAGCGAATTGGAATACAAAGTTTTTGCATCCATGGTTGGATTATGAATGTCGACCAGATTATCATTAAACCTGTTCACGCTGTCATCGGCATAGCTGTCGTTTGTCGGCGGCGTGTGAGTATGCCCCGAAAGCCACAGACTTCCTTTAGGACAGCTGGCAAGGACAGCCTTCAGCTTACCCTCAGGCTGCGCCGTCATAGACGGAGTATTTATTTTCTTCCAGTAGTTTCTAAGCGTTCCCATCAGCGGAGCATGACAGAAGAACAGCATTGTCTTGTCCTGATTGGCGGAAATCTCTTTTTCCATCCACGAAAGCTGTGCATCAGAAAGCTCAATATTTTTGCTTGTACATGCATCGGGAGCAAGATACAAAAGACGATATCTTCCAACCGTACGGGCATAATATACATCAGGCAGATTATATCTCCGTGTAAAAGCCGCCAGCTTCCTGCACCGCTCCTCATACGTTCCCCGCTGCAGACTCCCGTCCGGGCCCGGATCGTCCCTGTATGCGTAGTCATGATTTCCTGCAACGGCATACCATGGAGCCTTAATCTCAGATAGGAATTCATCAACGCAGGCAAACTCATATTCCTTCCCATAACGGGCCGCCAAATCTCCGAGAAGGGCAACCTCGTCCACATCTTCCCAGCTGTTTATGTTGGCAATCAGCTTTTGCTTTTGTTCCCAAATATAAGTCTGCTGCTTTATCTCAGGGAAGCTTTTCCTGCGCCACGGCAGATGCAAATCGCTCAAAAGTACAATGTGGTAGTAGTCCCGCTTCGGAGCAGAGACCGCAGTCCCCGGCCATCTGTACCAGCCGCCAAACAGCCAGCCTGCTCCCATAGCCATCAACCGCAAAAATTCACGTCTGTTCATAAAAACCTCCTGCAGTACTACAGAAAAACCTCCGGTGTAAACAATTTTAGTGTATCACACATTTCATGTCCACAGAGTCACTCAATCATGCCCTCTGATTTAACTTTATCCAAGAGTGCCCTGCAGCCCCACACCACATCAGAATACGTTTTGTCGAAGTCGCCTGTATACCACGGGTCAGCTACATCACGCCGCTCTCCGCAAAGCTCCATAAGCCGGAATACCTTATGCTCGGTATCTGCACCGACAATATACGAAATATCCTCCATATTTTCCGTGTCCATACCGACAATATAATCCCAGTCCGCATACTCCTCGCGGGTGAGCTGACGCGCACGACGGTGCTCAAAGGGAATACCGTGTTTAGTCAGCACCTCCCGGGTACCACGGTGCACATCATGCCCGATTTCCTCGGTCGTAGTGGCAGCCGAAGCAATAACAAACTCATCCTCCAGCCCCTCCCGGCGCACAAGATCCTTCATAACAAACTCGCACATTGGCGAACGGCAAATATTGCCGTGACAAACGAATAGTATTTTTATGGGTGACATAATTTACCTCCCTATATCCCGAATCTCCTTATTATCCCTCACAAAACAGTATATCCCGCATTTGACAAAACATTAAGCGCTCTGTCAAAATTCTCCTTTTTCACAAGAATATAGTCTGTGTTATATGTGGATACCGCAAAAATGCC
>NZ_CDXDFU010000110.1:0-6608 GCF_978017985.1 Schwartzia sp. (in: firmicutes)
CAAAGCTCCTGCTATGGAAGCGTTTTCATCTATTACCATTCCGATTCCTGCCGCCGTAAAAAGTGACATGGTAATGGCCTCCTCAGAGCAACCCTGCTCGTACGCTTCCGTGAGAACCGCAGGCAGTATCCCGCATGAGCCCGCCGTAGGGCACGCCACTATACGCCCCATTGACGCATTGACCTCACTGGCTGCGACGGCGAAGGCAGCCGTCGAAACAGCCGCCTGTCCGAGAAAGCCTGTAAGCTGACGCTTGTAAAGCTTTGGAGCGTCTCCTCCAGTAAGTCCGCTGACAGAACGGATACCTTCCTTCAGCCCGGTTTTAACGGAATCGTGCATTACATGCCAATTATTCCTCATTTCTTCGATAAGCTCTTCTTTGGACCGCTGTTTTTGCTCCGATTCCACAGTCAGCACAATCTCATGCACCGGTAACTGTCTCTCGGAGGCAAGACGCAGAAGCTCCGCTATATTATGAAAACTTTTCACCCAACTGCCCCCTTACCCTATTGCCGGAATGCTGAAAGCCTGACTGATTCCGTCTATATTTTTTATGGCATCGACGATTCCCGGCAAGGGCTCTTCGTCCAGCTCCAAAATAGTCATTGCCTCTTCACCGCGGTTTTTCCTCGAAACATGCATAAATGCTATGTTAAGCCCTCCCATGCCGAGAATCGATGTAATATTCATAATAACGCCCGGCTGGTCGTGCTGAATAGCCACAATTGCAGGATATCTCCCTGTAATCTCCACATCATAATCATTTATTTTAGTGATTATGATATTTCCTCCGCCTACAGACGCGCCGCGTACCACGGCACTGTTCTGATTAAAGCCCGTCAGATGAAACTCTGCCGTATTGGGATGCGCCCCTGGAATATCCGTTTTTTGAAAAGCATATTCAAGCCCCTGTTCCTTCGCAATGGAAAGCGCATCACGTATCCGCTCATCATCAGGCTGCATACCGAGAACTCCCGCAATCAGAGCCTTATCCGTGCCGTGGCCCCTGTATGTCTGCGCAAAAGAGCCTGCAAGCAGTATACCGGCACGGCTGGCAGGCCCTCCAAGCACCTTCCGCGCCATAAGGCCAAGCCGCACAGCTCCCGCCGTATGAGAGCTGGACGGGCCTATCATTACCGGCCCTATGATATCAAAAACTCCGTGCATAATATCTCCTTCCTTAGGGAAATACCCAACCGGTACCATGGCATATACTTATCCACTGCTTCCCTAAAAAGGGACCTGCCCCTAAACGGAGCAGGCCCCATTGCCTGTAATTTAAGCGTTCACAACAAAAAGCGTGCGAACAACAATATTCACCTGATGAACTACCATTCCTGTCATGTACTCAATAGCTTCCTTTATCTTCTGCTGAGTTTCATGGATCAGTGTCGGTATGTGCTTGCCGTAATGAAGCACAACCTCGCAGGAAACATCTATTCCCTGATCCTCCTCGCCGTTCATGCGGTGGCTGACCTTTACACGTCCAACGGAGTTAACAAATTCCTTTTCCCCGATGAGGCGCTTTACTATCTCACTGACAGCGGAATCATCTATGCTGAGCTTTCCATAGTAGCTGAACACAGGGCGCACAATGGATTTCTCTCCCAGACGGCGGCGCCGCTTCGGTGCTTTTTTGAAGAATGACTGAATCGGGTCAATGAGATACCCGGAAAAATGGGGCTTCAATTCAATGGTCGGCACAGGAATAATATGCTTACCTTCCTTCAGCCGATAAAAAGCAGCTTTTGCCATCTCATCCTTTGTAGCTATATCCTCAATACGGATAATCTTGGCAATAGGAGGAAGTCCAAGCTTCTTCGCAATTTTATGCGCCATATTCTCCGATGTCCCCAGGATGAGTATTCTCCGTGGGTTTATCTCCTCAATGGCTTCCCGCATCTCTGCGGCATGTCCCGGAAGCACGAAAATAGCCCGGCGTACCGCCATAATTTTGCTTTTTTCATGCTTTGCCGAATGTCCGGCCAAAATTTTACCGTCTTTTATTAAAATACCGTCATCAATAATCGCATCAGCATCATACTGATGTGCAACAATAAGCGCACGGTGGCTTTTACCGGTCCCGCTGGGTCCGACAAGAGCAATAACATCCATGGAAAATTTCACCTGCCGATACAATAAAAGTCAAAAGCAAATCTTAATCCAAAACCTTTGGAGGATGGAAAAACGGTTTCGCAAAATCGTCCTCGATTGTCACAATTCCGAGCTTTTCAGGGAACCGTGTTGCAACACCGTGGAAATCCGATCCACCGGTCATGAGAAGACCATGTGCTTTTGCAATATCCTTATAGCGTGCCGTATCCTCCTCATCATGGCGGGGATAAAAAACCTCAATCCCCCCGAAAGGCATAGACAGCAAATGCTCCACAAGCCTATCGTCACCGACAAGCTTAGGGTGCGCCAAAACAGGAACTCCGCCTGCACCGCGTATCAAGTCTACAGCCTCATTCGGCTGAATTTTGTAATGGGGCACATACGCGGGACATCCATGCTGCAGAAATGAATCAAACGCCTCACGGATAGACGAAACAATACCCTTTTTGACAAGGGCACGGGCAACATGTGCACGCCCTATTGAATGGCTGACGCCCGCAATCTGCAGAACGTCACTCTCGGAAATATCAACACCAATATCCGCGAGCTTGCCCAAAATCTGCGAAAACCGCGTCCAACGGGCCTCCGACAGCTCAGTTATCTTATCCAGAAGTTCCTGATTATATATATCCAAATCGTAACCGAGAACATGGACATCATGACCGTCCACCTCGGTACTGAACTCAATTCCGGGAATAATGCAAAGAGTCTTTGCAGGATACAGCCCCTGCTCATAAAGATGCCGTATACCGTCTACCGTATCGTGATCCGTAATCGCGATATAAGTAAGGCCGGCCTCCTTCGCCGCATCCAGTACCTCTTCCGGGGACAGCCGCCCGTCGGAAAATGTCGTATGGATGTGCAGATCACTTGGCATACCGTCTCCACTTCCTCTTCTTAAGTTTTGAAAGCATACAAAGCCGAATATACTTGATATACCTTATTATTGTATCACAATTCTGTAAAAAACGCATTACCATGTTAACAAATGAAAAAGAGCCCGTTTTTTCACGGACTCTTTACAGCATCATGATTCTTTTATCAATATGCGTTCAATGCCGACTGTCTTGTTTGATGTCTCATCAATATCCAAAACGACTGCCGAATAAACATTCGGCCCCGCTGCAAGATCAAAACGCACGGGCATTCCTGTAGTGAACTTCTGAATTATGATTTCTGTTTTAACACCCAGAACAGAATCCCACGGCCCTACCATACCCAAATCCGTGATATATGCAGTGCCGTTCGGAAGTATCCTTTCATCAGCTGTCTGAATATGAGTATGTGTGCCGACAACCGCATTCACACGGCCATCCAGATACCAGCCCATTGCCATCTTTTCAGATGTAGTCTCCGCATGAAAATCAAGAAGAATAATATCACACTCGTCTTTCATTTCTGCAAGAATATCCTCAACCTTTTGAAAAGGACAGTCCATTGGGGGCATAAACGCGCGGCCCGAAAGGTTCAGTACGCCTATATTTTTCGCGCGCCACGGATAGACACACCACCCTTTGCCCGGTGTCCCGTCAGGATAATTTGCCGGTCTGATAAAAAACGGCTCCTGATCTATGAACTCCAGAACATCCTTCTTATCCCATATATGATTTCCGCTGGTCACAATATCGGCGCCTGCATGCAAAAGCTCATCAAGAGACGTACGTGTGACACCTTTTCCTCCCGCGGAATTTTCTCCGTTTACAACAACAATATCTATCTTTTTTTCTTTGCGGAGCTGCGCTGTATATTTAGCAAAGGCCGTCCTTCCAGGACGGCCGATAACATCTCCAACCATAGCTATGCGCACAATTAATCCCTCACTTGTTAAAAACCATAACCCGGCCTTCCTCGCGGATTCCAATCATACGGTTCGTTGTCCGGCTTAATTTAAGATTACCAATCATATGGTCAATAGCATCCTCGTGCGCTTCCTGCTCCTGCTCAAGCTCATAAGGTGATACTCCGTTTTCAGGGTCCATAAGCAGGATACTTCCAAAATGCTCGCGCATAATAGTGCTGAGCATGCTGATTTCTCCCTGAGAAATCGTCCTGACATCGCGGATTATATGGAAAAAAGCCGTGTGCCCCTGTCCTTCCAGGAAAATCTCAACACTGGCATCCTGAAAGCCTTCAAGGCAGTGATACGACTGGATACTTTCCTTTATAAGCATTCCAACTTCTTCATACGCCTGTCTCTGCGGTACTTCCTTCAACGCAAACGCAAAATGCAGCGCTTCGCGGGCAGGCTCGTAGCTCACCGTTCCAATCTCGGGATAACAAACCAGAATCGAAATCAGCAGATTGATGCCATCCATATTCGCTTTTTTTCTTTTGCCAAAGCTGATCATAGCTGCACCTCGTTTCTGAGTAAAAAAAAAGGATGCTGCGAAGTGAAATTCACAACATCCTTCCGTTCTTCTGACTTCACTGTTCTTTTATAATATACCCATTACTTGGCATAGTCAACCACGCGCGTCTCGCGGATAATGGTTGCCTTAATCTGTCCCGGGTACTCGAGTTCGGACTCAATCTTCTTGACGATATCATGCGCCAATCCGACAGAAGCAACGTCGTCAACCTTGTCAGGTTTGACCATGACACGAATTTCGCGGCCTGCCTGAATAGCAAAGCAGCTTTCAACGCCCTCGAAGGATTTCGCAATTTCTTCAAGACGTGTCAGACGTTTCAGATACGCCTCAAGACTCTCACGGCGCGCGCCCGGACGTGCTGCGGAAATAGCATCCGCTGCTGCAACCAGTACAGCCTCTACCGTCATCGGTTCAACTTCACCGTGATGTGCCTCAATGGCATTTACAACTTCCTTGTACTCATGATGCTTGCGTGCGTAGTCCGCACCAATCTGCGCATGCGGGCCCTCAACCTCATGGTCGATAGCCTTGCCGATATCATGCAGAAGACCTGCACGCTTTGCAAGAGCAACATCAACCCCAAGCTCGGCAGCCATAATACCTGCCAGATAAGAAACCTCAACAGAATGATTCAATACATTCTGTCCATAACTTGTGCGGTATTTCAAACGTCCAATCAGCCGAACGAGCTCCGGATGAAGTCCGTTGACACCGGTATCGAAGGTTGCCTGTTCGCCGGCTTCCTTAATACGCTGATCTACTTCACGTTTCGCTTTGTCTACCATCTCTTCAATACGGGCCGGATGAATACGTCCGTCCTGAATGAGCTTCTCCAATGCAATGCGAGCCACTTCGCGGCGCACCGGATCAAACCCGGACAAAATAACAGCTTCCGGGGTATCATCAATGATCAGGCCGATTCCTGTAAGAGTCTCAAGCGCACGAATATTGCGTCCTTCACGGCCGATAATACGGCCCTTCATCTCATCGTTTGGAAGAGCTACGACTGACACAGTCGTCTCTGCAACCTGATCTGCAGCACAGCGCTGAATAGCCTGAGACACGATATCACGTGCAATCTTGTCTGCATCATCCTTTGCCTGCTGCTCATAATCCTTAATCATCTTGGCTTTCTCAAGCTTCATCTCATCTTCGGCTGCGGCCATAAGAATAGTCTTTGCCTCTTCCGTTGTCATCTGAGAAATACGCTCAAGCTCAGCCTTCTGCTGTTCGTGGAGCTCTGCAATAGAAACACGCTCTTTCTCAAGCGCTTCATCTCTTGCAGAAAGGTCCTCTTCTTTCTTCTCAAGCAGGTCCATCTTACGGTCCAGATTCTCTTCCTTCTGGACAAGACGACGTTCCTGTCGGGACAGTTCATTTCTGCGGTCTTTCGTATCGCGGTCAAGATCCTGACGCAAACGATGGATATCTTCCTTAGCTTCGAGCAAAGCCTCCTTCTTCTTCGCCTCACCCTTAGCTTCCGCGTCCTCCAAAATGCGCTTTGCCTGCTCTTCTGCCGAGCCTATCTGTGACTCTGCCTGCTGCTTACGCATCATGTAGCCCGCGCCTGCGCCAATGATCAATGCAAGTACTGCTGCTAAAATCAAATCTAAGATACTACACGCCTCCCCTTTGACTAAAAATTTTGTAAAACATTGTGCTTTTTTAAGCGTTGTAAATCATGATAGTAGTGGCAACTATACAAAGAATATTGTAATGAATTTAATGGGATAAGTCAACCGTGAAGGGGATTTGCACGTTGACCAAATTCCATTGAATATTCAAAATTTTATAGAACTGTCAAAGAATAACAGTCAAATAAAAAAATAAAATATTTTCCTATTTAATATATGAGAGACTACACAATTTTCCTATACACGAAAAAAGAGACATGCGTTATACATGTCTCTTTATCAACCGGCAGCTTCCTATCCAGCTGGCATTTCATGCTTCCTAAAGCGTTACTGCTGTCTAACGCCTGCACAGCCGATTCGCACGTCGCCCTGCGTCGCTTACGCTCCTTGTTCTACGTTCGCGTTTACCCGTTCATCTTCGCCTGTTCAGGCTTGATTCACGGAACGCTTTAGCATAGATAAGTTTTGCGGTTCAGACTTCGTCCTTTCA
>NZ_CDXDFU010000111.1:0-29898 GCF_978017985.1 Schwartzia sp. (in: firmicutes)
GAGTACGTAGGCAAAGACTACAGCATAATTCTCATGCCTACAGGCAGCCTCACAGTTCCTCTTTACAAAGGCTAATTTCCTTCCAAACATCATAAGAAAAAGCACAGTTCTCGGAGGACTGTGCTTTTTCAATTCTTTATTTTTTTCCGAAGAATCAATCCGCGTTTGTGATTTCAGAGAATACGCAGCACTGCCCATCTCCGAGGTTGCGGGTGAAATAAAGTGCAAGATCACACTGGCGGATAAGAGCATCAATTGGCTGCGACGGGTCTGACGTACTGGTAATGCCCATATTAGCCGAAAGGAGAATCGGATTTTTATCCTTCTCGCAATATTCACCGATTTTTTCAAGTACCTTTTGGAATTTCCCTTTAAGATTCTCTATCGGACATTCTCCGATATAAGCAAGCAGGAACTCACCTCCGCCGAAGCGGCAGACAATCGCCTCAGAAAATACCTCGCGCAGGAATCCGGCAACTGCTATGAGTGCATTATCACCTGCCTGAGCACCGTATGTATCATTGAGCTGTTTGAAATACGAAAGGTCTATTCTTCCTATTGTGAGCAGTTGATCTGCCCTGTTCATCTCAATGTACTCATAGAAATAACGGCGGTTGGCAAGTCCCGTAAGCTCATCCGAGCGCGCCGCAGCGAGAAGCTCTGCTTCATAGCTCTTGAGCTTTGTAACGTCACGGGCAATTCCTACCGTACCCATGATGGTTCCGTCAATATCCCAAAGAGGAGTCTTATACGTCTGAAGAAGACGGATGCTGTCGGCATCCATTACATGCTCGTCAAACACACATGTAACACCCTTCCGCATAACCTCTTCCTCAGTCTCAAGGCAGACAAATTCTCCTTTTTCGTACTGCTCCTTTGTGAGGCCCCAAATGTAATAATGCCCGCGGCCTTCTATATCATCATGTGTTTTTCCGACAATATGGCAGAAGGCATCATTGACCTTAAGATGCGCACCCTTTTTATCCTTGAACCAGATAAGATCCGGTGAAGTATTTATTGCTGTATCAAGATACTGCTTTGTAAGCCATGCGTCCTTTTCAGCTTTAACGGATTCATAAAGGCGCTGCACAAAGAACTCCGCCAATGCCTCCGTCGGTTCCACAGGCCAGATATCATCCAACGCGTCAATTGATGCATCTGAAAGTGTACCAAGGTCGTCAGTGCAAACAATCAGTCTCGTGGAAGGGTCTGTCCTCTTTCGGATATCCTCAGGAAGACAATCTCCGGAATACCTGAACACAACTGCAGTTGTATTATCCGGAATGTCCTGCGGGGCATGGTCAAAAATTTGAAATTCATGGGTAAATCTTTCCAATGGCTCAACAGCCTTCATGGTCTTCTCCCAGACCGGCGCAAGGTCGACCAGGAAAAACCGGGACGTAGCGTGGTACATATTCTGCCTCCTGTAGGATTCATTACATAAAGCAATACTCACTACAATCATATCTTAATGGTAAACAGATGTCTAGCGGTTTTATATAAATATTATCACTAAAATTCATCAATTTTTCGAACAACCTACAGGGCATTTTCCGCGTTCCGATATGCCTGCACCTGCATGGATTTTCCGTCCGTTTTGAACACCACCGCACCGTTGCAGTCAGTTCTGTATACCTTTATTCCATGACGCTCCAACACCTGCATCGTTTCCTGCGACGGATGGCCGAAGCTGTTCTCATATCCCACGGATATAACTGCCCATTCAGGAGCAGCCGCAGCAAGAAACTCTTCGGAGCTTGATGTTTTTGAGCCGTGATGACCGACCTTCAGCACGCTGCTCCTGACATCATGCGCCCTCAAAAGCTCTTTCTCATTTTCCTTCAAAAGGTCTCCCGTAAACAAAAAGCTTGCATCTCCATAAGATACTCTGTAAACATTTGACAGTTCATTTCCCGTTTTTTTCGATATTTCCCCCTTCGGAGCATAAAGTACTTCAACACGGACTCCGTCCAAAATCATTTCCGTTCCTTCCGGCCATGAAGCAAATACTGCTTTATCCATATCGGAGGAAGAAAGCCGCATCGATGCCTGATACACTGCTTTACCTTCGTTTGCTGCAACAACCGTATCCACAGGAATCTTTTTTATAATCCCTCCCGCTCCCGACGCATGATCCTCATGTGCGTGGGTAAGAAAAATTGCATCAAGATGCTTTATTCCATGCTCCAAAAGATACGGAACATCAACTCTGGCGCCTATGTCAAATGAGGCATCACGGCTTCCTCCGGTGTCAATCATAAATGCCCTGCCGTGCGGCGTAATGACTAATGCAGAATCTCCCTGCCCCACATCAATAAAATGAACGCTCATTTCATTGGGGCGGAAAGCGTACATTATTCCTTCCCCTGCCATAAAAGCAAAAATTACCACAGCTAAAACCAACGCTCTCTTGCCTGCGATTATTTCCTTGAGATAATTCTTTCGTTCCCCCGTCTGCAGGAAGAAGCAAAGGCACATATAATAGACCGCTGCAGCGCCAAAGCTTACAGGAGGAAGATATACCTGACTCATTGGCAGCTGAGCCAACCCCCTTGTCATTTCATATGCCGCCCCCAAAAGCAGACTGTCTGCTGCCAATATAAAACGTGCCGCCAGCGGCAGCAAAGCAGCCCCTATACCCGCGAAAAGCGCCGTTACCATAATAATCTCAAGGACAGGAACAACAAGAAGATTGGCAAGAAGGGAGCTCAATGAAACAACATGAAAATACCGGGCCAGAATCGGAAGCACCGCAAGCTGTGCGGAAACCGTAATCGCAAGACTTCCCGACAGCCACGCAGGTATCCTTTCAAACGCCTTCAGCTTCCGAAGCACGGGAGCAATATATAAAAGCCCTGCTGTCGCGGCAAATGAAAGTTCAAAGCTTATATCAAACAAAAGCCACGGAGACCACATCAGCATCAAAAGACCGGTTACAGAAAGAATCTGACGGGCATCCTTCTCCCTTTCCCACACCAGAGACATAGCGGCCAAAATCCCCATTATTCCCGACCTTACAGCCGGAGCCACTGAATCCGCCAGCAGCACATAAATAACAATGGCCGCAAATATGATACCTGCCGTTATTCCTCGGCGAAGCCTCATAACTCTGCCAATCCAGGCAAAAACGGCCGCAAGAAGCGTAATGTGTGACCCCGATACAGAAAGAATATGCACTATTCCTGTGGCAGTAAAGGCATCCAACACCTCCGCACGTATACCGTCATATCCTCCGAACAGCATTGCAAAAATCGCCGAGGCATCCGCCTCAGGCATTGCTTCAGCCAATACACCCCGATAATAATTCCGTATATCAGACAGGCTTCTAAAGAACGAATTCCCTTCTGTCGGAATTACCTGCACAGTCCCTTTTTCCGTAGTCAGTCTGGCGGTAATTCCCTGACTCCTTGCCTGTCGTGTCATATCAATCTGCCCGGGATTTTTATATCCGCGAATACTTTTCAGCTTTCCATAGGCCCGAAGAATGTCCCCCTCTTTTGCGGACGGCAGCTCTGACCTTTGACGGACAGTTCCTGAAACATAAAGATGTCCGCTCGCTTCCTGTTTCCCCTGACTGTTTTTTATATTCTGCGCTTCGACCGTATAACGGAACCGCCAACCGCGCCCGTCTATCGAAGGCTGTATTCTCGCCTCCCCAAGCACTTTTCCGGTTATTTCGGCAGACTGTCCTATCCTGTGAAATACATTTGATTCAGGAATTTCCGCAGCCAGAGCAAAACGGATAAATCCCAGCACACAAAAAAGCAGTGCACATATGGCAACCGCGCCCACACTGCTCTTTTTTCTGCACCATACAATAATCGGAATCAGCAAAACTCCCAGTGCTGCCAAAGGTATTATTCCCGCTGCGTATACTTCACTGCCCATTGTACTTCCTGCCGCAAAAACCCCCAGGCCGAAAGAAGCAAGAAGCAGATTCAGAAAGCTAAGCGGTGCCTGCCCTTCTCTCATATGGTTATCTTATCCTTCATTTTTTCGTATTTTGACGGTCCGATTCCACGAACCTTCTGAATATCCTCCGGAGACTCAAACATACCGTGCTCGTTGCGATATTCGATGATTCTGTTTGCCGTAGCAGGCCCCACTCCCGGCAGCTTAGCAAGTCCTGCCGCGTCTGCCGTATTTATATTCACAGAATCTCCCGATGCTGCCGATCTGGACATGACCGGTTCTGCACCGCCTGATTTTATGCTTTCAGGTACACGGATCTGCATACCGTCGGCAATAGGTTTTGCTAGATTCACATTTTCCAAATCTGCCGTAGGCAGAGCGCCACCGCATGCCTCTATTGCCTTTCCGATACGCGCATCAGCCGAAAGCTCCACAACCCCCGGGCTCTTTACCGCTCCGGTCACATATACCGTTGCCTTAGCCGTCTTTTCAGGTGTCCGCCCCTCGTCAAGTCGGACTGTTTCCTGCGGCCCGGCAGAAATAAAATAGCCGGTAAAGCCCAAAGCAATCCCGGCTATGATTAACACCATAAATAACGATTTTTTGAATACGGGCACTCCCTATGCCTCCATCCTGACAAAGCTCAGTTTTCTATTCCCTTCCGCGCTTCGATTCCCTTTTGATAGTAATGCTTGATTTCCTTCATTTCCGTAACAAGGTCTGCTCTTTCCAGCAGCCACTCGGGCGCATTGCGTCCCGTACATACCACTTCGATATCTTCGGAGAGCCCGTCAAGAAATTTTTCAACACTCTCACGTTTTATCATTCCGAAAAAAAGGGCAACATTGATTTCATCCAAAATCACAAGCCCGTATTTTCCGGAACACGCTTCATCCGCAGCCTTTTCAAAGCCGTCCTCCAGCATTTTCACATAATCGGCGGGAGGCTTTCCCGGTGGAAATATTACGACCTCATCGCCCCATGCTTCTTTTTCCTCCGGCGTCAGCATACCCTCCTCGGCAATAAAAAAAGGCTTGCCTGTAGTTTCCAGCACGAGCTTCGGAGCAAAGTCACGAAGCACCTCCTGTTCACTGTAAGCAAGACCTTTCATGAACTGCATGATATAAACACGCATTCCCGCGCCAATTGCGCGAACCGAGAGACCTATAGCTGCGGTGGTCTTTCCTTTGCCTGTTCCTGTATACACCTGCAGCATTTTTTCTCCCCCATTGATTATTTAATGATATTAACGATGTTGTCATCAGTAGAAAGCACACTTGTCGCAACAACCGTCTTTTTATATCCGAACGCCCCAACGCACAGCGGAGTATATCCTTTTGGAACACTCATCTGGTCAAGAACACTCTTCCCGGCCTCCGTCTCAAAAAGCTTAGGCATGGAAGCCAGCCAGCATGAGCCTATACCGTACTTATCCGCTACAAGCATCATACTGCCAAACACCATATTAGCGGCATCCTCCACATACTTAACATCCTTTCGCCCCGAAATAATCAAAAGCAAAGGTGCCTCAATCGGAAGGAATTCTTTAATGTCAGGGATTGGTGCAGCCGCCTCCGTCTGGGCATCATAAAGCTGCTTGATGAGCTTTCGATTCTGCAGGATTGTAAAATGCCACTCCTGATTATTCACTGCATTGGAAAGAGCCTTTCCTTCTTCAAGAATCTCCATGAGATCCTCATCACGGATAGGACGTTCTTCAAACTGCGAAACACTGCGGCGCATTAACACATTTCTCAAAATATTATTCATCCTGCTCACCCCTGTTTTAACGGTTATCTACCTTATCCAGTCCCTGAAGATCATGCCGGCTGAACCTCATCTCCGCCAGCTTTTCATACTTCGTCCCCGGTTTTCCGTAATTTGCATACGGGTCAATGGAGATGCCGCCGCGAGGGAGGAATTTCCCCCATACCTCAATATAGCGCGGCTCCAAAAGCTTTATAAGATCTTTCATGATTATGTTGACAACATCCTCATGAAAATCGCCGTGATTCCTGAAGCTGAACAAATACAGCTTCAAAGATTTGCTTTCGACCATTTTCACATCCGGAACATACGAAATGTAAAGCGTCGCAAAATCCGGCTGTCCCGTTATAGGACAGAGCGTTGTAAACTCAGGGCAGTTAAACTTTACCCAATAATCATTTTCCTGGTGCTTATTAACGAAGGTCTCAAGCATCTCCGGGGCATAATCCTGGGGATATTTTGTCCCGTTGCTTCCCAGCTTCGTCAGCTTTTCATCTGTTTTCACTCTTGACATCGCGGTACTCCAAAGTCTCCTTTGTCAGATACTGCTCCACGAAATCTGCTTCGCTGAACGGACGTCCGAACAGATACCCCTGAATGTAATCCGCTCCGCAGTCCTTCGTGACAATATCATATACATCCTTTTCCTCCACGCCTTCAATGCAGACCTGCATTCCAAGTCCGTGGCAGAGAGTCACCGTATACTGCACAAGCTCACGGTCAAACTCACTCTCTATAATATGTTTTACAAACTCGCGGTCTACCTTTACGATATCGCACGAGAGATTTTTCAAATAAGCAAGGGACGAATACCCTGTTCCGAAATCATCCATTGCGATATGGATTCCTTCCTGCCTGAACTCGTCAAACTGCTGATTCAGGAAGGACCAGTCCGAAACAATCGTACTCTCCGTAAGCTCCAGCGTCAATGCCTCAGGCGGAAGCTCATACTCCCGTATAACATCACGAACAAAGGAAAAGAAAGTAATATCCTTTATCTGGGCATACGATACGTTAATACTCATGGTGAAATCAGGCACAACCTTACGCCATTTCACACAGGTCTTGAGCGCTTCGCGGACAATCCATTTGCCAAGCGGAAGTATCATTTTAGTCTCTTCGAGAATAGGGACGAACTCCATTGGAGCAACCATGCGCCCTTTGGGATTCTTCCAGCGCAGCAGCGCCTCAGCGCCCTTCAGCCTCCTCGAAACGGCGTCAACCTGGGGCTGATAGAACAGTGAGAAACCTTCGCACCCGTTTTCCACACTTGTCTTTATGGTATCCCGCATGGTAAGCGAACGCATCCATCGGTTATACTGCTCACGGGTAAAGAAAACATTCTGATTCTTTCCATCGCGCTTTGCAAGGTCAAGAGCTGCCTCGGCGTGCTTATAAAGTGCCTGATACTCCTTTCCTCCCTGCGGATAAGCGACAGTTCCTCCTGAAACGGTACAGAAATACATCTTTCCGTCGATGAACTGCTGACGGCTCATGCACTTCTGGATAGCCTTGAAATACTTCATTACCTGGCCTTCACCGGCACCCGGCAGCACAACACCGAACACATCGCCATCAAGCTTATACAGCTGTGTTCCTTCAGGAAGTATGTTCTGAATCTGTTCTGCCGTTACACGCAGAACCTCATCACCGAAGGAACGGTTATACGTCTCATTGATTATTTTAAAATTATCAAGTCCAAGAAGGAGAATCTCACCGCTCATCCCCGAACGGCGAAATTCATCGAGTGCTTCCCGAATAGCCTGCCCGAACTGTTCTTTATTCAAAAGTCCCGTTACCTTGTCCGCTTCATTAAGCTGATCAAGGCGGGTCAATGCTCCGGCAAGCACCGGATGCATTCCCCTGTCATTATCCAAAATCTCTCCGCGGCAGCGCAGCCACACATACTTTCCGTCGCGGTCCTTTGCCCTGTAATCTGTATTTATTCTTGTTTCTTTCCTATGCAGAAGAACTTCTTCTTTTTTCTTTCTGAGGCCCTCTACATCATCCGGGTGTATATGCGGCATCCACGCAGCATCCATATCCGATATGACGTTTCTCCCCATTCCGAAATCCTTTACCCAGTTTTCGGATAAAATTGTTACCCTCGACTCAACGTCCATTATGTAGTAATAAACATCACTTGTACGGGAAAGCACTTCAAAATATGGCCTTAGCCGTTGAAGGGACGCCGGAATATTATAGCGAGGCTTCATTCTCATAAAATACCTCCGCCTTTCTGCCCCCATCATTGAGGTGGAGATTTTACCTCTTTTATCATACGACATAATCGCTAAGATTGCAAAACAATATACACCGCAAAAGTAAAACAGGCACCGAAAAAATCGATGCCTGTTTCTGCCTTGTATTAATTAAATTGCCTTTGCGGTTTTTCTGCGCTTCTGCAGAACGATGCTGCCAACAAGAACAGCAAGACCTGCAAGATCCGTGCCAAGCCCCGGGATTATCATCATCAGACCTGCTGCAAACAGAACTATTCTTTCCGGCATACGCATATCGGTTATAAGGTGTCCTATAAGCGACGAGCTTACCGCAATCATTCCGATTACTGCCGTTACGAGAGTCTGAATAAGTCCAAACGGTGTAGCATCTACCATAAGAACCACAGGATTCAGCACGAACACGTACGGTATGATAAATGCCGCGATAGCAAGCTTAGACGCATTCACACCCGTCCTCAGCGGATTGCCTCCGCTGATAGCTGAACCCGCGTACGCGGCGAGCGCTACCGGCGGTGTAACATCCGCAATGATGCCGAAATAGAACACGAACATGTGAGCCGCAAGAACAGGAATGCCCATCTGCACCAGAGCAGGTGACGCGATAGTCGATGTGATGACGTAGTTTGCCGTTGTCGGCACGCCCATGCCGAGAAGCAGCGCTGTAATCATCGTAAAGAACATTGTCGGAAGAAGCAGTCCACCCGAAAGCTCCAAAAGAGCCGAAGCCAGCTTCAGACCAACGCCTGTCTTCGTTACAACACCAATGATGATACCAGCGGAAGCGCAGGCTACGAGAACGCCCAGAATATTACGTGCGCCGTTCTCCAGTCCTTTAACGATTTCCATAGGCTTCATACGTGTAGAAGCACGGAGTGCTGAAGCCGCAATTGAAAGTACGATAGCAAAAAGCGCCGCACGCATCGGCGTATAGCCGCTGACGAGAAGATAAATAATAACCACAAGAGGAATGGCCAAATGACCGCGCTCTTTCAGGATAACACTTGCCTTCGGGAGCTCCTCCTTCGGAAGACCTTTAAGATTTTTTCTCTTTGCTTCAAAATGAACGCCCAGCCATACGCCGGCAAAATACAAAACAGCCGGAATGATAGCTGCCTTTACAACATCAATATAAGGCACTCCGACGAATTCCGCCATGAGGAATGCCGCTGCACCCATGACAGGAGGCATAAGCTGACCGCCCGTGGATGCCGCCGCCTCGACCGCTCCGGCAAATTCTTTATCATAGCCGAGCTTTTTCATCATCGGAATTGTAAAGCTTCCCGTACCGACAACATTCGCAACGGAGCTTCCCGAAACGGTGCCCATTAATCCCGATGAAAGCACCGCGACCTTCGCCGGACCGCCGCTTGCCCATCCTGCGATTGCGTTGGCAAGGTCAATAAAGAATCTTCCAAGTCCCGTGGACTCAAGATACGCTCCGAACAGGATAAAGAGAAAGATAAATGTCGAGGATACACCGAGAGGAATACCGAAAATACCTTCTGTGGTGAAAAAAAGATGCCCTATAAGCTGCTGCGGTGAAAGTCCGCGGTGAGCAAGCATACCCGGCATATAAGGGCCTGCAAATGCGTACGCCAGGAACGCCATAACAACAACCAGCATAGGAATACCTACCACGCGGCGTGTTGCCTCGATTACCAGCAGCAGTCCCACAGCACCCACCGCAAAATCCAGAGAGGTCACCGTTCCTGCGCGAAGCACCAGATGCTGGTACTCAATAAAGATGTACGCAGGAGCCGCCGCACCCAAAAATGCAAGAATATAATCTTCAAAATGTACCTCAAGGCCTCTCGCCCTGCGTGTAGGATAAAGCAGAAACACCAGTGCAAGACCGAACCCCAGGTGTACCGCGCGCTGAAGCTGTGCGTCCAATACTCCGAAGATTGCCGTGTAGAGCTGAAAAATTGAGAAGGTTATTGCCAGCGCGGACACGAACTTCGCAAGAAAGCCCGTATGCACCGCCGTATTAGATTCCTTATCATATTTTTTCAGAACATCCTCGGCAAGCTTTTCATTCTTTTCGTCTGCCATGAATAAATCAACCTTTCCGTGGGCTCAGCCGTCGAGCCCGGACCATATTTTGTATCTCGGAACAATCCGAAGCGTTATGGGAGTTCCGAGGGAAACCATTTCATATAAGGGGAAAATCTTATCATTTACGCGAAGCGTAAGCTCTGTACCGACTCCGGGGCGCAAAGTAAGGACAGGAATATTCCGCTCCATTCCGTCCATAACAAACCAGTCACCATCACGCCGAAACACTCCATCCGTTGAGAGAAACGGCAGCCCCACGCCAAAGGACTGATACCGTGTCGAATGAAGCACAAAGCCGTCTATCGAATCATCAACCGTGAAATACTCCTCAACAGGAGTCTTCTGAACAGAGTGTATGAACCGCGTAGAAAAGGCAAGCCCCTTCTCCGCCGGAACAGAAAAGAGCAGCCTTCCTTCCGAGCTCACGGCAATACACGGACGGAAAGCATACCATCCTATACCGCTTAGTATTATTACCAAAGAAAAAAGCAGCACTGCTTTCCTTCGTGTCATACACCGCACGCCTCTCACACAGAAAACGGGCGCTTTCCGCGCCCGTTCCCATTTAATTCGGACTTAATTTATTCCTTGAAGAACTTCTCTGCGCCGGCATTCATCTTAATCGGCATGCCCTTCATAGCGCCTTCCTTAGTGATGAGCTTACCTACCGAGTGCGCAGCCTGGATGCGGTCAAGCGTAGTGAAGAGCGCCTTCGTCACATCATAGCCGAGAGAATCATTCAGCTTATCCGTAGCAACGAGCATTGCCATAACGGAAACAGCCTCCACCTCTTCGTTAAAGCCTGCATATGTGCCGGCCGGAATCTTTGTCTTCGTGTAGAACGGATATTTAGCAATAAGCTTGTCAGCTGCTGCCGCATCTACTGCCAGCAGGCGAACCGGATGCTGAGATGCAATATCCTGAATAGCAGCCGTCGGATAACCTGCCGTAACAAATGCAGCATCAACATTGCCGTCCTTCAAAGCATTGGATGCCTCACCGAAGGAAAGATACTGAACCTGAATATCATCATAAGTGATACCGTATACAGCAAGAATCTGACGTGCATTGGCTTCCGCGCCGCTGCCGCTCGCACCCACTGCTACGCGTTTGCCTTTGAGGTCGGCAACCGATTTGATACCTGATTTTTCAAGCGTAACAATCTGGCATGTTTCCGGATAAAGTGTTGCGATACCGCGAAGGTTCTCCACCTTCTTGTCCTTGAACATCTCCGTGCCGTTCATAGCATAGTACGTGATGTCATTCTGTACGATTGCAAGATCAACCGAACCGTCCTTCAGCATGTTGATATTTGCTACAGAAGCGCCTGTGCTCTGTGCGCTTGCATTCATGCCCGGAATCTTCTTATTCAAAATCTCCGCCATGGCACCGCCGATAGGATAGTATGTACCTGCCGTGCCGCCCGTAGCGATATTCAAAAACTTCTTCTCAGCGCTCTTTCCGTCTCCGCCGCCGCAGCCTGCCACGATCATAGTCATCAGCGCCAGCAGCACACCGAGTACTGCAAATCTGCTCCATTTTCCTAATTTCATTGTGATTCCCCCTTCTGAAATCTTAACTACGTATGTCATTATAGCATAGAAGGTATGCAATTTCTATTAAAAAACGTAAAAATACAAAAAAATACAAAAAATATTGAAATCTATTCGTATTTCGAAAGAAAAAAGTCTCCGCCTGCTTACTGCGCTGTGCGCATAAAACAGACGGAGACTGATTGACTCCGTATATATTATTCTTCTTTTTCCGACCTCAGAAAGAGCCTTTCAAGCTCTGCCTTCGGCTCTTTATTACAGCATACTATTTCATATACTGAACGGCTTATAGGGAGCTCCACGTGATACGCCTCAGAAAGCGCCATAAGTGCCTCAGACGTATAAACACCCTCCGCAAGCTTTGTTGAAGGCTTTCCAAGCATAAGATTCTCTCCGTAGCGGCGGTTGTTGCTGTGAGGTGAGAAAAGCGTTGCCTCGTAATCCCCCAGATGAGAGAGGCCGTATACTGTCATAGCATCTCCGCCCATGGCCTCAATAAGCCTCGAAAGCTCCTTCGTGCCGCGCGCCATGAGCGCCCCCTTCAGACTCCCGTAATGCACTCCGTCAAGCATTCCCGCAGCAAGGCCCACAACATTCTTTGCCGCTGCTCCGATTTCAGTTCCGAGCAAATCCTTTCCATAATAGAAGCGAATCAGCTGACTGTGAAAAACAGGCACAAGACGTCCTGTTACCTCGTCGTCGTCCGAAGCGAGAATCATACAATTAGGAATACCCTTGAGAAAATCCTGCACATGGCCCGGCCCTACCCATACGGCGATCTTCGGTTCCGGTCCGATTTCTTCTCTCATTACAACAGAAAGACGTTTTCCCGTTCCAATCTCAAGGCCCTTCATGCAGAGCACAAAGGTTTTATCCTTTATCGGAAGCTCCGAAAGCTGTTTTGCAAAGGAACGGAGCTGCTGAGCGCCTATAGATATGATGATTACATCTGCGCGCTCAACGGCATACGGCAAATCCTCAGAAAGCTCAACTTCTTCCGGCATTGTGAGATACTCATTAGCCCGTTTCTCCTTCAGCTCTGCCAGATTTTTAGAACCCGGACGTCCCCAAAGTGTCACGTCGTGCCCGATATGATTTGCATACCATGCATGAAAAGAACCCCAGCGACCGCAGCCCAAAACCGAAATCTTCATTACCGTGCCTCCCAACGAACTCCTGCCGTGAGGTCTTTGACCACCTCACCCGCTATAATAAGACCAGCTACAGACGGAACAAAGGAAACGCTTCCAGGCACTGCCCTTCTCGCATCACAGTTTCTCGCGCTTCCCGGCGGACATATGCAATTCGCCCCGCAGCCTGACATTTTCGGCTTCAGCGGCTGCTCCTCCGAGTATACCACCTTCAGCTTTTTCACACCCCGCGCCTTGAGCTCCTTGCGCATAACCTTCGCCAGCGGACAGACACGCGTTTCATAAATGTCTGCCACACGGAAAGCGGCAGGGTCCAGCTTATTGCCTGCACCCATTGAGCTGATAACGGGGATTCCCCTCTTTTCACCCTCCATTACGAGCCCAATCTTTGCTGTCACGGTATCTACGGCGTCAACTATATAATCCGGCGTCTTCTCAAAAAATTTCTCAGCGTTGTCAGGAAGGAAAAAATCATCGATAGTTTCTATCTCTACTTCCGGATTTATTGAAAGCATTCTTTCCTTCATCACCGCTGTTTTGGATTTCCCGACGGTAGCACCCGTAGCATGAATCTGCCTGTTGAGATTCGTCAGGCAGACAAGATCATTATCAACCAACAGGAAATGCCCTACGCCGGCGCGTACAAGTCCTTCTGCCACGAAAGAGCCTACACCGCCTACGCCGAAAACAGCCACACGGCTGTCCGCCAGCTTTTTCATTGCCTCAGCACCCAGCAAAAGCTCAGTGCGGGAAAATCTGCCTAACATTGCTGTACTCCTTTAATCCATGTATTTCATTGCTTCCTTCTTGGCAAGCACATCACAGCGTTCATTATCCTCATTGCCCGCGTGTCCCTTAACCCAATGGAAAAACACCTTATGTCTCTGCACTTCAGCATCAAGAGCTGCCCATAAATCCTGATTTTTCACAGGTGTCCCCGTTGACGTAATCCAACCGCGCCTCTTCCATGCGGAAAGCCATCGTTTAACAAAAGCATTCTGCAGATACTGGCTGTCGGCATAAAATGCCACAGATGCCCCCTCAGGCAGCGCCTTTAGCGCCATAATACCTGCCATAAGCTCCATACGGTTGTTCGTCGTGGAAGGCTCACCCCCGCTTATCTCTTTCTTTTTGCCCGAAGCTGATTCCCGTATGACGGCAGCCCAGCCTCCCGGACCGTCCGGGTTTCGGAGACATGAGCCGTCCGTATAGACCACGTAATCCTCCGTGAATGTCTCTGTTTCCTCCGTGCAAAAAAGCGATGTCTGCGCGGCTGCCGATGTTCCTGCCGCGCTCTTTTTCGCAGGGGCTGTCGAACTGCTTCCCCACATCCACGCGTTGGCCTCCGCTATATCCATAAAGCCCTTATATACGGCACCCTGATAGCCTTCCACCTGTGCCTTGCACTCTTCCCAGGTATTAAAAAGCCCCGTATTTCTGCCACGCTTTACAACATATATTTTTTTAGCCATGTTCCTCACCCCGCATATACAAAAAAAGCAGCCTACAACGGCTGCATATATGTAGATCCTTTTCAACGTCGGGCCACAGCCCTCAGGCACCCTCACGGCACATGTGGCTGACCACTTACCGCTGCTTCCTTCCGGACCTGACGGGATTCATAGGGCCCCATTGCGCGAGACCAAAGCGCTGCGGTCCGACCTGGAAAAGGAATGATAAGCAAATGGCGGAGAGTGAGAGATTCGAACTCTCGATACAGCGTTCACCGTATACACGCTTTCCAGGCGTGCTCCTTCAACCACTCGGACAACTCTCCAAATGCTCTACCAAAAAGATGATATTAAATTATGTCGGCTCATTCACGACGATATATAGGATAACACATGAAGTACACCCTGTCAATGAATTACCGACAATTTTCCATATTTTTTCGTGCTGTACTGATAAAATCGAAGCCGTTTCACAATATCTGCAATAAGAAAGCGGCAGAGGCCCCCCTCTGCCGCAGTTAATCTTATTTAGTATGACATCCGCTGCATCCGCCGCAGGAATCTCCGCAGGAGCATCCGGACGTACCGCAGCAGTCGGATTCACCCCTAACAAAATTGCGATAGATATGACGTACCGCGAAAAATAATGCAACAGCCACAAACGCAGCACATACAAACGTAGCCATAATATTTCCTCCTTAGAAGCCCATCAGTCTGCCGCCCTGATAGACCAGCAGTGAGACAACCCACGCAATCGCAAACATATACGCTGCAGAGAAGCCCATCCATTTCCACGAATTTGTTTCCTTTTTAATCGTACCCAGCGCGGTAACGCAAGGAGTATAGAGCTGCGAGAACACCATAAAAGCAAACGCTGAAAGCGTTGTAAAGCTTGTAGCCATACCCGTTCCAAGCATAGTCTGTGCAGCCTCAACAGCCTCCTCTGCTTCAGTGGATACCTCAGCCGCGCCGTAAAGGACACCCATTGTAGCCACGACAGTTTCCTTTGCCATAATCCCGGAAAGAAGAGCTGCTCCGGCTTCCCAAGTTGCAAAGCCGTGGAACACAAACAACTTAGACATCCATCCGCCGAGTGTTGCGAGAATAGACTCGTCAATCTCGCACGGACCGCTGAAATTATAATTCGACATTACCCAGAGAAGGACAGAAGCCGCGAAAATAATCGTACCTGCTTTGATGAGGTAGCCTTTACCCTTGTCCCACGTTTCAATCATAACGGTTTTCATGTCAGGCATGCGGTACGGCGGAAGCTCCAAAAGGAAAGTGGAACCCTGATCCTTAAATGTAGATGCGCCAAGAATCTTGGCCGCAACAATTGCCATAACAACACCGATTATATACATGCCGAAGACGACATCAGCCGCATGTTCAGGGAAGAACATAGCTGCAAAGAGTGCCATAATCGGGAGCTTCGCTCCGCAAGTCAAAAACGGAGTAACAAGGATTGAAACCATGCGGTCCTTCTCAGAGTCGAGAGCACGTGCACCCATGACAGCCGGAACGGCGCAGCCGTGTGCCATCATAAGCGGCATGATACCTTTGCCCGTGAGACCGCAGCGACGCATAATCGGGTCAGTGATGAACGCGATACGTGCCATATATCCTGTGCCATCAAGGAACGACAGGCAGAAGAACAGCACGAAAATCAACGGTACAAATGTGAGCACTGAACCAACACCGGAAATAATACCATCAGTCACAAGCGAAACCATCCATTCCGCTACGCCCATTCCCTCAAGAGATGCTGTTGCAAATTCAAGGAAGTTTTCATTTATAAGCTCGTCCAGCATATCGGCCAGCGGCTGTCCTATCCATTTGAATGTAATCTGAAAAACACCGTACATAATCGCGAGGAAAATCGGCAGTGCAAGCACTCCGTTTGCAAGTACACGGTCAATCTTTTCAGATTTTGTAAGACCTGCGTTATCCATAGTCACCGCTTCAGCCATAATGCGGTCGATGAGCGCATAACGTGCCTCGATAACTGCTTCTTCCGCTGCCTCCGCGGTTTTTCCGCTTTCACGGATGCTTCGGATATTTTCAATGTGCGTTTCAACCAGCTCGCTTGGATGATACTGGGACATAACCGTCGATGTGAACACATCCAGAAGCTTTTTCGTGCTCTTGCCGGAACGTCCGACAGTCTCAACCACCGGCATGCCCAGCAGCTCCTCCAGCTTTTTCATATCCACATGAATGCCGCGCGCCACTGCCTCATCCTGCATGTTGAGGTCAATAAGAAGAGGTACCCCCTGCTCCAGAAGCTGAATTGTAAGGAAAAGATTTCTCTCGAGATTTGACGAATCAACTACGTCCATAACAAGGTCAAGCTTGTTGTTCATAAGATAGTCGATAACAATCTTTTCCTCAGGTGAGCGCGCGCTTACGCTGTATGTGCCCGGAAGGTCTACGATTGAAATTGCACGGTCGTTGTGATTTACATAGCCGACCTTTTTATCCACCGTAACACCCGGCCAATTTCCGATTTTCTGATGAGCGCCTGTAAGCTCATTAAAAATTGTAGATTTTCCTGTATTTGGATTGCCTGTTAATGCTACTGCTAAAGTTGACATATTCTTCTCCTTTCCGTTAAACCGCTTCCACCGTAATTTTCTCAGCATCCGAACGGCGCAGCGCAAGGTTATACGAACGGAGACGAATTGCCATAGGATCGCCAAAAGGAGCCGAACGAAGCACGGTGACCTTTGTTCCCGGAATCAGTCCCATAGTCATCAGTCGATTTTTCAGCGGAGAATCTTCAATGGTCGCAATTTTGAGATTCATCCCTGTCTTTCCGTCTTTCAAAGTCATACTCCTACCTCCACAACCTGTATTGAAATATGTTATTAACATTTTCGATGCTTCTAAATAATATCAATAACTATTCTCATTGTCAACTACAATGATAGTACATCTCATTATTATTTTCAATACCTCCCCGAAAAATCAAAAAAGCACTCCGCAGATGAGTGCCCTTTTGAAGTAGGAGTATTATGTTGTGGAAAAAGCTATATTTCAACACCGCCGCGGCCAAACAGCGATGTCAAAACCAAAAATTTAATATCAAAGCTGCGCAGCAAAATCTCTGCCCAAAGCCTTGCATTCATCTAGCGCTGCACTGTCAGGAGTATTTTCTACCGCAAGACCGTTGCCAAAAAGCTTGGCGCCATCATTTCTTGTACGCTGAGCCCAATCCTCCATCCATGCACCGCCACCCCATCCATAGGAACCAAACAGTGCTACGGGTTTATTCTCAAGAAACGCCTCTGTTTCAATGAAGAAAGGTTCAAAGGTGCTTTCCTCCAAAACCTCCGCGCCCATAGCAGGGCAGCCTAACATCAGCCCGTCATAATTTGCTGCATCTGCAGGCGAAAAGCTGCTCACCTCAGCAAGCGTGACTTCGTTACCGCCTTCCTTCGCACCCTCGGCACAAGCTTCAGCCATCATCTCTGTATTGCCTGTACCGGACCAATATACAACAGCAATCTTGCTCATGAAAAATCCTCCTTTAATCACACAGCCCGCAAAAGCTCTGCAAACTCCCGCCCGCATTTCAGCTGATGGCAGAAATGCTTCGAACAGTCGTCATAAAGCCCGAACAGTCTGCGTGCATCCTTCTCGTTTGAGTATACCTTCCAATATCCGCAGCAGCGATAATCCTTTCCCCTGTGCCGTATGAAGCCTTCCACGTCTTCAGGCGGATAACCAAGAAAAAGCCCTATCTCATGCGGAAAGGTTTTCTCTGATTCGATTCTGTTTCTCAGATGATAAAGCATTCCAACCAGACTGCCCTGCAAAGGATACCCGTACCGCCGGAGAATAGCCTGTGCCTCAGGCCGTCTTAATTCCTCCTCGATTGCGTCCGCTCTGTAAAAAAGAACAACAGTCAGTCCGTTCTTTTCCGACACACGGAACGTCGATATACCCTTGCATTGCAAGCATGGTGCGTATGACTCAAGCATCGCATCGAAATCATAAAATCTGCTTCTGCGGAAAGTAATGAGATTCGCCGATTTGAAGCCTAAAAAAGTTGGTGCCGCATGGCAGCCCAAAACATATTCAAATTCTTCCTTTGGCAAATCCACCGCCTCCCAATTGAGAATCCCTATCAATTTCGATGGACTTATTATATCGCGAATGATTCTCAATTGCAAGTAAATTTTGTAAAAAAATAAAAAAAGATTGAAACCCTTGGAAATCCAATGGTTTCAATCTCTTCAAAATCACTCGAACTCTATTGTAGCAGGTGGTTTGCCGGTGCAGTCATAAAGCACGCGGTTTACTCCTTTGACTTCATTTACAATACGGCTCGCGGTCGTCTGCAGGACATCCCATGGCAGACGCGCGCTTTCTGCCGTCATGAAATCGCTGGTAAGTACAGCACGCAGCGCGATGGCGTAGTCGTATGTGCGGCCGTCGCCCATGACGCCAACTGAACGCATATTGGTAAGTGCAGCGAAGTACTGTCCCAGGTCTTTATCGACTCCTGCCTTCGCGACTTCCTCACGGTAAATGTAGTCAGCTTCCTGTACGATACGAACCTTTTCCTCTGTTACATCACCGATAATGCGGATTCCAAGACCGGGTCCCGGGAAGGGCTGACGGCGGACGAGCTTATCAGGAATACCGAGATTCGTACCTACCTGGCGTACTTCGTCCTTGAAGAGCATACGCAGCGGCTCCACGATTTCTTTGAAATCCACATAATCCGGAAGGCCTCCGACATTATGATGGGATTTGATAACGGCAGATTTTCCGAGTCCGCTTTCGATAACGTCCGGATAAATCGTACCCTGTACGAGAAAATCTACCGTGCCGATTTTCTTTGCTTCCGCTTCAAAAACACGTATAAATTCCTCTCCGATAATCTTGCGTTTCTGCTCAGGATCGGTAACACCTTTGAGTTTTTCATAGAAACGCTCATGAGCATCCACACGGATGAAATTCAGGTCGTAGTGGCCATTCGGTCCGAATACCTCCGCAACCTCGTCGCTTTCGTTTTTGCGAAGGAGTCCGTGGTCCACAAATACGCAGGTGAGCTGCTTGCCTACTGCCTTTGAAAGCAGAACTGCCGCAACAGATGAATCAACACCGCCCGAAAGCGCGCAGAGTACACGTCCCTTGCCGATTTTTTCTTTAAGCTGCGCAACCGTAACATCAATGAAGGAGCCCATTTCCCAATCGCCCTTGCATGCACAGATATTGCGGACAAAGTTGCGGAGCATGGTCTTACCTTCTACCGTATGCAGTACCTCCGGATGAAACTGTACCGCATATAATCCGTGTGCATCATCTTCCATTCCGGCTACAGGGCATACAGGAGTCTTTGCTGTAACAGCAAAGCCCTCAGGTGCTTTTTCAATATAATCCGTATGGCTCATCCAGCATGTCGTCGGAGTAGAAACGCCTTCAAAAAGCTTTGATGCCGATGCGGTGATTTCTACTTCCGTCTTTCCATATTCGCTGACAGGCGCCTGTTTTACAGAACCGCCGAGGACATGTGCCATAAGCTGGCTTCCATAGCAGATACCCAGTACAGGCACACCAAGCTCAAAGAGTCCTTTTTCATATGTAAGGGCCTCCGGTCCGTAAACACTGTTCGGGCCGCCCGTCAGAATAATTCCCTTCGGGTTCTTTGCCTTGACCTCCTCAAGAGTCATAGTATACGGATGTACTTCGCAATATACATTGCATTCCCGCACGCGGCGGGCAATAAGCTGATTATACTGGCCTCCGAAATCAAGCACCAGCACTAATTCATTCGTCAAAATCCTGCTCCTCCTCTATCCTGTCCGGATATTCTTCAACAAAACGATTTACCGCGGCATCACAGATTGAAAAACTGAACCCGCGGCGATATAAGAACTGTTTAATTTTATCACGTTTTACCGCAGAACGGAAGCGTCCGCAGGCAGCCCGAAATGCCGCCTCAAGCTCGTGCTCTTCCTTTTCCTCGGGAATACATGCGTACACAAGTTCCTGTGCAAAACCTCTCTGGATGAGCTTTTGACAAATCTGACGAATGCTCATGCGGCCGTCTTCAAAAAAATACGAAAACTGCCTCCGGCATGCTTCTTCATCGTTCAGATAGTGCTTTTCCTTCAGGCGGGTTACTGCTTCGTCAATTTCCTCCGCCGCATAATCGCGCCTGATCAGCTTTTCACGCAGTCTTGCTTCACTGTGCTCCTGCTGCGCCAGAAGGTCTACCGCCTTTACAAGCGCGGTAGGCTTTTCCTTAACCCTTCGCCGCATCCGCCTTCTCCGCTGCCTTTGCTGCAGTCTTCGATGCCTTTGCAGAAGCTGCTTCTAACTTGGCATCTGCTTTTTTTGCTTCCTCTTCAGCACGTTCCTTGAGTTTTTCACGAATTTTGTCCGAAAGCTCCTCATAGAACTCCGGCTGGGATTTAAGCACAGCCTTGACTGCCTCACGGCCCTGTCCAAGGCGGCTTCCATTATATGAATACCACGAACCGCTCTTATTAAGAATATCGAGGTCTGCCGCCATGTCTATAACGCAGCCCTCACGGGAAACACCTTCTCCGTACATAATATCAAACTCGCATGTACGGAACGGAGGAGCAACCTTATTTTTGACAATTTTGACCTTAGCGTGGCTTCCTATACTCTCAGTTCCCTGTTTGAGCGTTTCACCCTTACGGACATCAATGCGGATTGTCGAGTAAAATTTGAGCGCACGGCCGCCCGTGGTTACCTCCGGGCTCCCGTATATTACGCCGACCTTTTCACGAATCTGATTAATGAACACAGCTACAGCACGGGATTTACTGATGAAACCCGTCAGCTTGCGCATTGCCTGGCTCATAAGGCGAGCCTGAAGTCCAACATGAGATGCACCCATCTCGCCCTCGATTTCCTCCTTCGGAACGAGTGCCGCAACCGAGTCTACCACAATAATATCTATAGCACCGCTTCTGACAAGCGCCTCTACAATCTCAAGAGCCTGCTCGCCGTTATCCGGCTGTGAAATCAAAAGGTTATCCGTATCTACGCCCAGTTTTTTCGCATAAACCGGGTCAAGAGCATGCTCGGCATCAATGAATGCCGCAAGACCTCCACGGCGCTGAGCCTCAGCAATCATATGCAGAGTGACCGTAGTCTTACCTGAGGATTCAGGACCGTATACCTCAATGATACGTCCGCGCGGAAGTCCTCCGACACCCAGCGCCTCATCCAAAGGCAAAATACCTGTTGGAATAACCTCTACGTTAAGATTATTTGTTACGTCGCCGAGACGCATTATAGACCCTTTGCCGAAATCCTTTTCAATCTGTTTAAGCGCATTCTCAAGCGCTTCCTTTTTATCCATGCTCAGACTCCTCTCCGTAATGGCGCTTTCTGCGCCGATTCTTGTTTAATCATAGCTTATTTTTTTATGAATGTATAGGGGTTTGAGGTAAAAAATCAAACAAAAGTTCTTTTTTGGATATTGTTATCTGACGTACAGGTAAAATCATATAACATCATATATATTATTTTCGTTTTTTAGAAGGAAACCAGATAATGATGTCGAATATATTATTTAGCTTTAATAAACGTGATTTCATATCTAATTCTATAGTAATCAGGAGGGATATATATGCTCAATTTTTCGTCAAAGTCCGTTTTTATGAACACTGCCGAAGCAGCCTCTGCTCCGATTCCGCCGGCTCCTGCTGCTCAGGCAGCGTCTCAGCCTGATACGAAGGTAGAATATCTTTCGGCAAATGACTTAAACACGTCAACCCTGACTCCTCTTTTTGAGGTTGCAGGCGGTCCGGCACTTGTTATCGGCTATGTATCTCCCGATAACGATTTCCACCGCGTTGCATCAAGCATCAAAAACGTGATGCCGCCAAACGCCAAACTCATACTCGTCACAACAGCCGGTGAGCTCTGCCGTCCCGCGGGAAGCCGTACTCTTTATTGTGAGGCAGACGAAAACCGCGGACGTGTACTGCTGCAGGTTTTCTCCCACCGCATGATTGATGACAGCTACATAATTACTATCCCCATTCCTAACGAAGACCTTCGCCGCGGAGAGGTAACCATGAGCGTAGATGAACGTGTACGCGAGATGAGAAAGGAAATAGACCGCCATCACATTCCATTCCGCATGAACGTCAATCACACCTTCACAATGCTCTATGTAGACGGCCTCTCAAACTGCGAATCCTTTGTAATGCAGGCATTCTACGAAAACGGAAACTATCCGATTCCATTTATCGGCGGCAGCTCCGCTGGAAAGCTCGACTTCCAGCACACCTATATCTATAACGACAAACAGGTACTTGAAAACGTGGCAGTAGCCATAGTTGTCCACATTGGCAAGGATTACCGCTACGGCATTCTCAAGACGCAGGCTGTCCAGCGTACCGGCGCAGTCTTCGACATAGTAAATGCAAATTCTGCGCTCCGTCACATTTCAACAGTATCAGGGTCTGACGGTGTTCCTGTTCCGTTTATCGAAGCCCTTGAAAAAGAACTCGGCTGCTCTAATGTTGCTGACCTGAACAAAAAAATGCAGAGCTACACCTTCGCAACAGATATTAACGGCGAAGACTTTATACGTTCAATATCGGGAATCGACGAAGAAAACAACCGCATCAATTTCTTCTGCGATATTGAGTCCGGCGAGCGTCTCTATTTAATGAAACGCGTTGACCTTGAGAACACCCTGCAGAAAGCTTTCCGTGAATTCTGCAACGGCAAACCCGCCCCCTTTGCAGGCATACTGAACGACTGTATTCTCCGCCGCCTCGGATATCCTGACGAGATTAAACATATTGATATGTTCTCGGATATTCCTGTGGCCGGCTTCTCCAGCTTCGGCGAAATCAGCGGTCTGCATATGAACGAAACACTCACGGCAATATTCTTCTATAATGTCCCGTCAGGGACGGCCCTAAGTGACCAGTACGTTGATGCCTTCGCAAAGCATTACTCCTCATGCCGCGAATTCTTCCTTAACCGTGTCATCGCACGTCAGGAGCGCGTCGGTGAACTGAAGGACCAGGTAATCAACCTCTTTAACGAATATCAGGAGCGTCTGCCGTCCATCATCCAGACCATCATGCAGATGTCAAAGGATGTTGATGTTGTGCAGGCGTCGATGAAAGAACTTTCGGGCGGCATTGATGAACAGGGCTCCTATTTCAATCAGCTTATGTCCCGCAACGCCGAAATCACTCCAAAGCTCCAGATGCTCAGTGCCAGCACGGAGAAAATCAACAGCGTAATGCAAATGATCACGGAAATTTCTTCGCAAATCAATCTGCTTGCTCTTAATGCCGCAATCGAGGCTGCACGTGCAGGCGAAGCAGGACGAGGATTCTCCGTTGTGGCCCAGGAGGTCGGAAAACTCTCCAAGAGTACGCAGGAAAGCGTACACAGTTCTGATGAAGCAATCCACACTCTTGTGCGCGACGTTAAAGAAATCGATACTATTCTTGCCAACAACAAGGATTTCGAAAGCAAAATCAATGAATTTGATAAACGCTTCACGAAGCAGGTTTCCCGTGTACACGAGAGCCTTGAAAACAGTCTGCAGCATATCAGCCGTTCCTCTCACGCCATCGAGGACCTCAACGAGGTCAACACGACCGTGACAGAAAAACTCAAGGCTCTGCAGCAGACAATCATGAACATCGAGCTCGGTATCTGAACAGTACCCATACAAAAAATCCCTGCGGACGTAATCTGTCCACAGGGATTTTTCATTTCAATCACTCAACACCGAGAACCTTGTAATCCTGATCTTCAACAGCCTTGCGAAGAACATCATCCGCAACCTCTTCAGCCATAGTGACGGTTGCCTTTCCCGCAGCGTGGTCAGCCACAGCCTCGGAAACACCCGGCAGAGCCTCCAGCGCCTTTTTAACACGGGATTCACAATGACCGCACATCATGCCTTCAATTTTCATAGTTTTTACCATAGTATGCACCTCTTTTTTCTTTGTTTTTGATATATCAACGGAACGTTTTTTATCTCCGTTGGAATCATATATGTTAAAAAAGTTCAGCCTGAGCGCGTTGGTAACAACCGATACGCTTGACAAGCTCATTGCCGCCGCGCCGAACATTGGTGTCAGCGACCAGCCGAAAACAGGAATCCACGCTCCTGCGGCAAGCGGTATTCCGACGACATTGTAGAAAAATGCCCAGAAAAGATTTTCCTTTATATTCGTAAGAGTCGCACGGCTCAAACGAATTGCCGCAGGAACATCAAGAAGACGGCTCTTCATTATAACGACATCCGCCGCGTCTATAGCGATATCCGTCCCCGTTCCGACAGCTATACCTACATCGGCCCGGGTAAGTGCAGGAGCGTCATTTATTCCGTCCCCGACCATAGCGACTTTTCCGGATTCCTGCAGTCTGCGGATTACTGCTTCCTTGCCTTCAGGGAGTACATCCGCAATTACCTCATCTACACCTGCGGCACGCCCAACAGCTTCAGCCGTCCTACGGTTGTCTCCGGTGAGCATAACAACATGGATTCCCATAGCTTTCAACTGTTCTATCGCTTCACGGCTGTCATCTTTAAGAACATCAGCCACGGCAATCATACCAATCAGTCTTCCGTCCTTCATGAAGAACAGCGGTGTCTTTCCTTCGTCAGCAAGTTTTTCTGCTTTTTCCTGCAGTTCATCGGAAAGCTCCGTGAAGGAAGCGATAAATTTACGGCTTCCTCCGATAAGTTTTTCCCCGTCAGCAAATCCTTCGACTCCGCTTCCGGAAACTGCCTTGAAATCTTCCGCAGGCTCCACGTTAATTCCGTCTTCCTCTGCGCGGAGCATAACCGCCCGTGCCAATGGATGCTCGCTTTTTGCTTCAAGAGCTGCCGCCATTTCAAGAAGCTCACGTTCGCTGATGCCATCTGCGGGAAGGATATCCGTTACTCTCGGCTCGCCCCGTGTAATCGTTCCGGTTTTATCAAAAGCGACAATCTGCGTGCGCCCCGTCATTTCCGCTGCCTCTGATGTCTTAAACAAAATACCGTTCTTTGCGGCGCGTCCCGTTCCCGCCATTATAGCTACAGGTGTTGCAAGCCCGAGAGCACACGGGCAGCTTACAACGAGCACCGCAATACCATGTGACACCGCGGACGTCGTGTCTGCTCCCGCCCAAAGCCATACGGCCGTGGTTATTACGGCAACAGCAATTACTATGGGAACAAAAACTCCCGAAACACGGTCTGCCATCTTTGCGATAGGCGCCTTCGTCGCTGCTGCGTCACTTACAAGCTGAATAATCTGCGCGAGAGCAGTATCTTTTCCAACTCTCTCCGCACGGAACTTCAAAAATCCCGACTGGTTGAGCGTTGCCGACGATACCGCATCACCCGGTCCTTTATCAACAGGAATGCTTTCTCCAGTGAGTGCTGCCTGATTGACCGCACTTGTTCCTTCCAGAACAATACCGTCAACAGGTACTGTTTCGCCAGGACGTACCACAAATACATCACCGATAAGTACCTCTCCCACAGGCACAGTCTGCTCGATCTCTCCCCGAATAACGGTTGCAGTTTGAGGCGCAAGCTTCATAAGACTTTTAAGAGCGTCCGTTGTCTTTCCTTTTGAGCGCGCCTCCAGCATCTTGCCGATGGTTATGAGTGTTACTATCATAGCCGCCGACTCGAAGTAAAATCCCTCCATCAGGAAAACAGTTCGTCCGAAATCCCCTGCAAGCTGCGCCGTCGTCATTTGAAGAAGCGTCAAAAAGCTGTAAACAAATGCCGCCATGGAACCGAGAGCAACAAGAGTATCCATATTCGGTGCTCCACCGAACAGACTCTTTCCTCCGCTCACAAAAAATTTCTGGTTGATAACCATGATGATGCCCGAAAGCAGCATCTCGACAATCCCCATCCCCACAGGATTTCCTGCAAGGAATCCCGGAAGGGGCAGGCCTAACATCATATGCCCCATCGAAATATAGAGAAGAACTGCCAAAAAGCCCAGAGAATATAAAAGCCGTTTTTTCAATACAGGTGTTTCATGATCCTTCAGAGACTCGGCTTCATCCGCGAACAAATCTCCCTGCTGTGCTTTCGAGGCCCCTTTAACTGCCGCCCCGTAGCCTGCAGCCTCAACTGCCGCGATTATATCTGCAGCGGAGGCCGTGCCTTCAACGCCCATTGAATTTGTCAAAAGACTCACAGAGCAGGCAGATACCCCCGGCACCTTGCTCACAGCTTTTTCTACACGGTTCGAACATGCCGCGCAGGTCATTCCCGTGACATTATACTGTTTCATCCATTGTCACCACCTTTCAATATACCCCCTGTCATTTCATAAATTTTTCCAGAAGTTTTACAAGCTCATCAACAGTCTCATCCTTACCTGCACGTATGTCCTCGGACACGCAGGAACGGATATGATTGGCAAGAAGTTCACGGTTGAACGCGTGAATTGCCGCCGTTGCCGCCGCCGACTGCACAAGAATATCCGGACAGTAAGCACTTTTTTCAACCATACCGCGGATACCGCGAATCTGCCCTTCAATACGGTTCAATCGATTAATGAGCTTCTTGTATTCATTTGAAGAACGTACCTTGATGCGCGCGCAGTGCGGGCACCCGAGCTCTTCTTTGATTTCTTTTGCTTCTTCCATTTCAAACACCTCTTGCATCATAATATACCTCATCGGGGTATATTGTCAAGTACCCCCCTGAGGTATTTATCCAGGCATAAAAAAAGGGCTTTTACAGCCCTTTTTATTTCAAAATCCAAGCCCTGTCATGCTCTGCTGCATGAGATACATCCAATAGGCCGCAGCTACACTTGTCTGCTTCATCTGTGCCTCTCCTCCGACAGCTGACACTTCTATACTGTCGGAATTTCCGAGTGCCTTTGCCAGTGTTGTTTGGAGATTTATTTTCTGTCTTGCAAGCTGTGAGGTGAGCAGAAGATTCTGTGTCATCTGTGATGCACGCTTCATCCAGAAGCTGCTTGATGAGCTTTTTTTGCCCTTCGTCATGGACATTGCGTTAAATAGTGCCTGGCTCTCCTTTCCCCAGCTTTCAGCGCGGTAATTCTCGCGTGTCTGCCCGTATTTCAGCATTACGTAGCTTCCGCCGGTAAGGGACGCGGTACGATTCTGCGTAACCAACGCCGAACGAATGGAATCCAGCACCCACTGTTCATACAATGGGTCCTTCTGCATTGCACGAAAGCCTCCGTCCGTTATCTCAATCGATACCGTATCATTTGCACGGCTGTCGTCCATCTGCATGGCATTAACCTGGGATTCGATATAATCCTTGTATTCGTCAAATGTCATTTCGGAGGTATCTTTTGAAGTCGCAACGGTTTTCCCCGCCGCTTTCTGAATAGCCGCCATTATTTCTTTATATGAGGCCGTCCCGTTCTGTGCTGCCTTTGCCGCGTTTTCCAACGTTGAAAGCATATTAACGGAGCGCATTGTCGAATCCAAGAGAATTGTATTTCGCATACCGTTTCCTCCTTTCCAGCCTCTTTGTCCCATATATCGTAAAATTCATCAAAAAAGTTAATCATCATTTACCTAACGTGATACAATAGGAGAAAACCATTTCACAGAAATCAAGGAGGCTTTTTAATGTTAAAGCTCAAGAAAATCATTGCAGGCGCGCTGATTTCCGCTTCTCTCTCCGCGCCGTTCCCCACATACGCTGCTGAAGCAGCCGCTGCCGAATCCGGGCCGGCGGCTGTCGAAACTGTTGCAGAAGAACTCGATGCCGCTTCCTATCTGAAGCTCGCTCAGACAAAAAATGCAAATGTACCGAACAAAAGTATAGATATGACATTCAATGTGGATGCCGCCCTCGGAAACGCCCACATGAATCTCAAAACGAACTACCTTATTTCCTCACCGGTCAAACCGACAAAGGAAGGACTTCGCTCGAAGCTGGTAGACGCAAAAACTATTGAACAAAAGTCTCTTGCCCTTAAAGACAAACCCAATACTAATCTGAAGGAAATACTGGGTGACAATATCATATTCATGGAAGGGACTCTCAACTTTTCTATCCACGCGCTCCCCACCATGAATCAGGATACGAAAAGCCACTATTTCTCGAAGATTGACAAAGACAGCTACGACCGTTACAGCTATGACGAAAAAACGAAAAAATGGATTCATCAGCAGATAAAAATGACTGAACTGCAGGGCAGCATGGGAAAAATGGAAAAAATGCTTACAAGCCAGGCAGCCAACGTCGATTTCCTGTCAACGCTCATTAATCCCGTTGTTGAAGATGCACCCTCAACCGACGATATTCGTTCTGTCATCGTAAAGACAAACCTTAACGATGTATGGGCTGTCATTTCCAAAATGTCCGAGAAGGTTCCTCCTTTCGAAATCGATGATCCTGAGGCGGCAACCCTTTCCATACAGGTTGATATTGACCGCAAAACAATGAATATCATCGGTGAATCCGGAGATGTAACGAATACTCTGCGATACGTCGCGCACAAATTCCTCGATAAAGCGAAAAACATGAACGAGATGCAGCGCCAGATATTCGGCAGCATGATTGACACAGCAACAGCCAAGTTTAATATTCAATTCAGCGACACCGATGCCCCCAAGGAAATTCTGATTCCGAAGGCCGCCATCAATGCCCCTGCTGTCCCGTTCTTCGAAAAGAAAAAGGACGCAGAAAACAAAACCAAAAAGGACACTCCTGTTTCCGAAACCAAGGAAGCAGGGAAATAACTCCGAAAGGAAGGTTTCGGCCCATTGGAAAAAATACTGGAACAGCTTCGCTTAAAAGGCTATAAAGTAACTCCACAGAGGCGCGCGGTATTGCAGGCTCTCAATTCCTTTGAATACTTTCCCACTGCACAGGAGCTTCTCGCCGAAGTACGAAAAACAAATCCTGACGTGTCCCTTGATACGATTTACCGCAACCTTTCTATGCTCACGGAGCTTGGCATAGTTCACGAAATCCACCGCACATCGGGAAATGTGTACGAGCTGGCAAAGGACGGACACCACCACCATCATCTCGTATGCACGAAATGCGGCCGAACCGAATGTATAGATATATGCCCGGTCACGGATATATATAAGGAAGAAGCGGAGAAAAAAGGCTTCACTATCACAGGGCACATGTTTGAGTTCTACGGGCTCTGCAGCAACTGCCGCGAAAAGAAATAACCCTCGCTAAAATACAGAAATAAAAAAAGGCATCGTAACTGATGTCTTTTTTTATTGCCTATAAAAAAATTTTGTGCTATTCTGTTAAACAGTAATTTTCTTATTTAGGTATTTTATCAATTAGGAGGGACCTTCTTTGAAAATCAAATCCAAATTCTTATGCCTGCTTCTCGGACTCTGCCTGCTGCTTGCAGGCTGCGGAGGAACCGCTGATAAAAACGGCACTGCCGCAAAGGACGGCAGCTTCCGTATCGTAACCTCCTTCTACCCCATGTATATTGATGCCATCAATATCGCAAAAGGAATTGACGGAGTTACTGTCACTAACATGACAAAACCGCAGACAGGCTGCCTGCATGATTATCAGCTCACCACCGAGGATATGAAAACACTGGAAAAGGCAGACGCGTTTGTCGTAAACGGAGCCGGCATGGAAAACTTCCTCGACAAAGTCGTAAAGGCCCAAAAAAATCTAAAACTCATCGAAGCATCAAAAGAACACATCGACTTTATTGAAGAAAACGGCGAACCAAATCCTCACGTCTGGCTCAGCGTCACTTCAAATATCGAACAGGTAAAGAACATCACCACTCAGCTGAAAGCC